>JACCUF010000230.1 GCA_013811975.1 Geodermatophilaceae bacterium
TGGCTGGTTCAGCATGGCCACCCGAAGTGATGGATCAGTCCCTCGAGACCTTCACCCAAGCCCTGCACTTCCGGGTCGAGCAGTTCGCGACTCTCTCCGACGGACGCCGCCGGGCGCGACTGTCAACATCCGAGTAGGCAGTCTGAATGGTGCAATTCCTGTTGTTGCACAGCCCATTGGTCGGGCCACGCACCCTCTCGCCGCTGGCCGTCGCTCTGGACCGGCTCGGCCACAGCGCGGCAGTGCCGAATCTGCGTCCCGCATTTTCGGTGAGCGGATTCTCATCGACCATCTTGAGAACTATTGTGGCCCAAGCAGTTGCGGAAATGCCGCAACCGGTTCCTCTTGTCCTTGCAGTGCATTCCGGTGCCAGCGCATACCTGCCCGTACTGGCGCCTCACATGGACCTAGCAGGTCAGGTACTCCTTGACGCCGTCCTACCCCCATCGAAAGGCACGTTCACGCCATCGTGGGACTTCCGATCCGAACTCGATCGGCTCGTCGAAGCCGACCAGCGCCTTCCCCCATGGCCGCAATGGTGGGGCGACGAGCACTTGGCCCGAGTCGTTCCAGACCCTGACCTCCGCGCCGCGATTAGTCGCGAATGCCCACGGGTCCCAATCAGCTTCTACGACAGCGTGATCGACGTGCCATCCGACTGGGCACTCCCCTGGGCCGGGTATCTGCGCCTGAGTGAGGGCTATGAGCCGCAGGCGACGCTCGCCGGCGAACGCGGCTGGCCGGTGCGCCGTCGAACAGGTGGCCATCTTGACACGGCCACCCAGCCGGATGAGGTCGCTGCCGACCTGATCGACCTTGTGAGACCGGTGCTCGATACCGAGTCGAAGCCCTGATCGATCAATAGTCGCCGTGGACGATGTTCTCCAGGGGCTGGCCGGCGAGCAGTCGTTCGAGCTGGGCGCGTACGACCGCCAAAGCTCGCGTGCCGGCTCGGGGCACGCTACCGGCGGTATGCGGGGTCAGCAGCAGGTTCGGCGCCGACCACAGCGGATGGCCCTCGGGCAGGGGCTCGGGATCGGTGACGTCCAGTGCGGCGTGCAGCCGCCGGCTGCCCAGCTCAGCGAGCAGCGCATCGGTGTCGACAACCGGCCCGCGGGCAGCGTTGACCAGTAGCGCGCCGTCCGGCATCGCGGCGAGGAACTCAGCGTCGACCATCCCCCGGGTCTCCGGCGTCGTCGGGACCAGGAGGACGACGATCTCGTGGCGTGGTAGCAGATCCGGCAAATCGCTGCCTGCTGAGACGCCGTCTCGCGCGGAGCGTGCGACGTAACTCACGTCCACCTCGAATCCCGCGAGCCGCCGACCCACCGCCCTACCGATGTCGCCCGCGCCGACGACCAGGACGCGGCGGCCGGCCAGTTCGTCGTTCCATGGGCTGTCCCACTCGCCACGCGCCTGGGCGGCGAGGTACCGGGGGAAATGCCGGACCGAGGCAAGCATCGCCGCCACGATCCACTCCGCCGTCGCGCCACTGTGCGCTCCGCGAGCGTTGCAGAGAACGACACCGTCCGGGACGTGTTCAACGAACCGCTCCGCACCGGCGCTGACCAGCTGGATAACTTCCAGCAGCGGCAGTTGAGCAATCACCTCCGCGACGTCCAGCGTGGCGAGGAACGGCGGGACCCATACCGTCGACCCACTCCCGCCGTGGGAGACCTCGCCCACTCCCTCGTAGACGTGGCAATGCAGACCTGAAAGTCCCCCGAGCTGCTCGGCTGCATATTCGTTGGGAACAAGCACGTCGAGAGTCACGAGGAAGGAGCCTAAGCGGCCGCGAGGGCGGGTGGAACTTCACACGCCCGCAACGGGGCACCTCCCTACCCTGTTGGGGTGAACCGTTATGGCTGGCGCACGCACCGAGCGCCGTCACGGCCGACATCACGGATCCGGCGAGCGGGGCCAGTAGCCGCGATCGGGCTCATCGTCCTCACTGGCTGTTCGGACGGCTACGCCGCGGCCGGACCGTGGGTGGTCAAGCCAGAGGGACCACCCCCGGTCGTCGCACCACCCCAGGATCCGAGCTCCAGCCAGCAACCGGGCGAACCGGGACCGGGCGCGGAGGGCGAGGATCCCAACGTCGTGGCCACCGGGCTGTCCGTGCCCACTGGGCTGGCCCTACTGACCGATGGGAGTGCCCTGGTCGGTGAGCGCAACACCGGGCGCATCCTGCAGGTCTTTCCTGACGCCTCAGCTCCGATCGAACTCATGGTGGTGCCCGGCCTGGACGCAACCGGTGACGGGGGGCTGCTCGGCCTCGCGTTGTCACCGACCTACGAGCAGGACCGCCTGATCTACGCCTACATCACCACCGCAGAAGACAACCGGGTCGTGAAGTTCCCGATCGGCGGAGCGCCCAATCCGGTGTTCACCGGAATCCCCAAGGGCGCCACCCACAACGGCGGGGCGTTGCTCTTCGGTCTCGACGGCGCGCTGTACGTCGGGACCGGCGACACCGGAGTACCCGACTTTGCTGAGGACGAGCAGAGCGTGGCAGGAAAGGTGTTGCGAATCGACATCTTCGGTGAACCGGTTGGCATTGAAGCGATCTACACCAGCGGCCACAGCGACGTCACCGCACTGTGCCTCGGACCGGACGGGCAATTGTTCGGGACCGATCTGATCGATGGGGAGCCCGACGAGGTGAATGTCCTGGTGGAGGATGAAGAGTACGGCTGGCCACGGGCAGACTCCGGCACGATCGATCCGATCCTGGAGATCGACCCGCCGGGAGACGGACTCGGCGGGTGCGCGCTGGCCGGCGGCTCGATCGCGATTTCGTCGCTGGACGGTCAGCGCATCTACATCAATCAGCTGGACGCGGAGTACGCCCCGATCGGTGAGGTGACGGAGTTCCTTACCTCGACGTACGGCCGATTGCGAACGCTCGTCTTCGACGCCGAGGGCGCGCTGTGGGTGACGACCAACAACCGGGACGGCATCGGCACGCCGACCGAGGACGACGATCGCGTGCTGCGCATCCTGTCTCCGCCGATCGGAGGTGGCGGGGGCGGCACCTCCTGACCGGGCCAACCCAATCCATGCGACGTCAGGCCGCATAGACCGAGCCCAAGCCCGTCCCGATCTCGCCGTCCGCCCGGCGAGCGGCCGCGGCCCCCGCGACGGCGCTGGTCCCCAAGGTGCTGGTGTGCGCTTGTAGCGCAGTCAGTTGGCCGACGACGTCGGCGCAGTAGTCCAGAGCGCTGTTCGCGACCGGCATCTCATTGCAGCTGGCCTCGCTCAGTTGTGACAACTCGGTCTGAAAGCTGGTGCTGATACCGGCGTACCGCTGGGCCAATGTTGCGGTCTCCGTGCCACTCCGATCCGCGGCAGCCGTGTCGACCCCGACCTCGTCCTCAGCACCCATGGCCCTTCCCACTTTGTCGTCGTCTTGGTCTTGCCGACAGTAGGACCGTGAGTGGCGGCAGCGCTGAGCCAGTCCACAGACACAGCCGAGCTTTGACCCGCAGCCAGTCGGAAAATCCTGCTTCTCGCCGGCCTGTGGACAATCCCTGCTGCGTGCTGTCCAAGGGTCGTAGCGTTTCGCCGGAGAAGCACTTTTTCACAGGACGGCGACGATGACCAACACCGACTTCTACCCAACCGACACACGTGCCCGCCCCGATGAGATCCGGCGCAGCGCGGAGGGACTCGAGTCGATCAGCGGCGTGTTGCTGGGTCACGGTGACAATGTTCGGGCCGTGTTGAGCGACGTGGCGCTGTCCTTCTCTGAGGTCATCGCTCCCGTGGTGGCTGCCCAGATCGGGGACAACGTGGCCGCGCTGGAGACCGCCGTAGAGGGCACCCAGTTCGGGTACGCGGTCGGGATGAGCTGGGCCGCGGACGTGGAAGCGTTCATCGCAGCAAGGAATGAGTTGAAGGCCCGCTGGGAGCTCGCCGAGTTCGACGACTTCGGCGTGCCGGCACCTCTGAATCTGATCCCTCCCCCCGAGGCAGCAGACGCCGAACGACTGCGTCTCGAGAATCGGGTTGCCGTGAAGGAGGCCCGCAGCGTTGCCCTTGACGGCTTCATTCTCGAAGGACATGCGCTCTGGGAGAGCTTTCAGGAGAAGGTGACCGAGAAGGCACGCATGTTCGGTGCGGGGCCTACCCCAGAGAATCTCGCGCTGGTTGTGTCCTTCCTCGGTTGGGGCGCGATGACACTCTGGCCCGAGATCGCGCCTGCTCCGGTCTCCGCAGCCGAGGGCGTCACGGCTGGGACAACAGTCATCGAAGGGCTGAACGGTGCGGCGGGCCCGCAAGCCGTAGCCGAGGCCCTCACCGATGTCGCCGCCATCATCAGACGCGCGGAGGCCGCGCAGGAACTCACCCCCGCCGAGATCGACTTCTTAGCAGCCTTCTACGAAACCGTGGGTGAACGGGTCCCCGAACTGCCGGGCTACCTGGCCCAGACGTCGTTCACCTACACCTACAGTGCGCCGACATCCCGAGCTGACGACGACAGCCCTCCCGCGTACACCGCCCACACCGTCGACGGGCTGGATCCGTCGCTGGTCACGGCGCTGACCGCCGCGGCGGCGAACGGCATGCTCGTTCTTTCGCGTAACGGTCCCGGCGGCGGCGGGTACGCGCGGCTGCCCGCCTGGGTACGCGACGCACTCGCCGGCGATGAGGACTATGTCGGTCCGCCCACCTCACCGACGAGTCCGCCGATTGTCGGGGTCGGCAGTGATTTCGAGTCGTTGGTGGAGTTGGCAGAGCTCTTCGACTACTCCTCCGTTGAAGCGGGCACCGGACTGAGCCACCAGCTCGCGATGGCGACCCAGAATCTCGCCCAGATCGGTAACGATGCCGGCTTTCTCTTCACCGAGGACGTCGCGGCAGGGGTTGTGGCGGAGGTGGACTCGACCGGGCGGTCGTTCCTGAGCGTCATAGCCCGAAATGACGAGGCCAGTGTTGACTTGATCCTTGACGAGGACATGCCCGACGATTACGACCCAGTCACGTTCTTCGCCGACATTTACAGCTTCGCCTGGTCAGACGACGGACAGGCAGCCGCCGGCATCACCGGCGTGCTCACCGACGACCACGACGGCACTGCGGCCGAGCAGGAGCGTGCCACAAGAGGCATATCAGACCTAGTCGCCCACCTGACCTCGGACCCGGAAACCTACGAGAGGCTCATGGATCATGTCGGCGGTGGTGACTCACAGGAGAGTGCTCTTGGCCAAGTGAATCCGCTCCTCGCACAAGAACTCGGCGGCCTCATGGCTACCTACTTCGAGGAGTTCGGTAGTCCGTTGTCACCGCCTCGTGACGGCCCGCCACCGGCGTTCTACGCCACCGCGGATGAGCGGTTGAGATTTTCCACCCTGATCGCCACTGATCCCATAGCGGCCGAGACTCTCTACGCGTCGCTGCAGGACCACACAGCTGACGTGCTGGCTCAAGTTCCCGCGGAAGCGGCACCGTATGAAGTTGGGCGCGAGATTGGTCAGCTCTTCGCCCTCGTTGACGCCGGAATCGTTGCCGCGGCGGCGGACCCGATGGAGGACGTTCGCAACATGCAGGAATTCGGCCTCGACGCCATCGGTGCCGTAACCGCGGCCGTTCCCCACCCTGCCGCCAAAGCCATGCTCGGGGTCGGCGAGGCCCTGTTGTCAGGCCAGGTTGAGGAGCAGCTCGATGTCGACACCCCGGGCTATATGTTGGATGGCGCCGAGCGTCAGTACCAGGTCGTCGCGGGACTCACGCAGGGTCTGATCGACGACGGGCAGCTCGACGGTTCGGCGCTCGGCGCTGATCTCGTCGACGAGGATGGCCAGATTCGAAGCATCTACGAACTCTCGATTGCATCGGATGCGGCAACCGGCGCATTGGCCTCGGCGGTTAATGGGGTCGTCGCAGCTGACATCCTCACGTGGCTGCTCCAACAGCTTGATCTGGGCTACGAGGAGATGCTCGCCGGCCCACCGGCCATGGAAGACTAGAACGGTCGCCGCAGTGCCGCAGCTGTCATAGTTCGACGCCGAGCCGTTGGGCGATCATGGCCTTCACCGATGCGGCGTCGGCCTGACCGCGGGTGGCCTTCATGACCGACCCGAGCAGCACGCCCACAGCGGCGACCTTTCCGCTCCGGATCTTGGCGACGACTTCGGGGTTGTCGGCGATCGCGTTGTCCACGGCCGAGTCCAGAGCTCCGGTGTCGCTTACCACCGCCAGGCCACGGGAGGCGACTACCGCTTCCGGCTCGCCTTCGCCCGCGAGAACCCCATCGAGCACCTGGCGCGCCAGCCGATCGTTGACCTTCCCGTCGGCCACCAACCGTGCCAGCCCCGCCACCTGCGCCGGTGTGATCGCCAACTCGGCCAGCTCGACATCCTCGGCGTTGGCCCGGCGGGCGAGATCGCCGAGCCACCACTTGCGGGCATCAGCAGCCGACGCGCCGGCCGCGACCGTCTCGGCGAACAGTTGCAGCGCACCGGTGTTCACCAGCCAGGACATTTCGTCATCGGACAGGCCCAGCTCGGCCTGCCGGCGACCCCGCTTGACGGAAGGGGAATCCGGAAGCGCTGCCCGCAGCTCCTCGACCCAAGCAGGGTCGGGAGCCACCGGGACGAGATCGGGCTCGGGGAAGTACCGGTAGTCGGTTGCCTCCTCCTTGCTCCGTCCCGACGTCGTCGAGGAGGTGTCCTCATGGAAGTGCCGAGTCTCCTGAACGATCCGGCCACCCTCGTCGAGCACCTGCGACTGCCGGATCATCTCCGAGCGGACCGCGCGCTCGACTGACCGCAGCGAGTTGACGTTCTTCGTCTCGGTCCGAGTGCCCCACGCAGCAGCGCCTTTGGGTGCCAACGATGTGTTCACATCGCAACGCATCGAGCCCTGCTCCATCCGGACGTCGGAAACGTCGAGCCCGCGCAACAGCTCTCGGAGTTCGGTGACGTACGCACGCGCCACGACGGGCGCCAACGACCCGGTCCCCGCTATCGGCTTGGTGACGATCTCAACCAACGGAATGCCAGCCCGGTTGTAGTCCACCAGGGAGTGGTCGGCCCCTTGGATCCGACCGGTCGCGCCTCCGACGTGCAGGCTCTTACCGGTGTCCTCCTCGAGGTGCACCCGCTCTATCTCGACCCGGAACTGCTCGCTGTCGACCATGACATCGAGGTAGCCGTCGGTACACAACGGCTCGTCGTACTGGCTGATCTGGAAGTCCTTGGGCATGTCCGGATAAAAGTAGTTCTTCCGGGCGAATCGGCACCATGTGGCAATCGTGGCGTTCAGCGCCAACCCGATCCGGATGGTGTACTCGATCGCCTTCACGTTCACGACCGGAAGCGCACCTGGAAGCCCGAGACAGACCGGACAGGTCTGGGTATTGGGCTCAGCCCCGAACTCGGTCGGGCAGCCACAGAACATCTTCGACATCGTGCCGAGTTCGACGTGGGTCTCGAGGCCGATCACCGGGTCGTACCGGGCAGTGACGTCGTCCACGGTGATCTCGGACGTCGTTGTCACAACGCCTCCGTGATACCGGTGCGACAAATGGCAGCCGCGCTCAAGTCCGGGGATGCCTCACGAACAGGTCCCAGAACCAATAACCCGACAGGCCGGTGTACACGGTGAACAGAACACGAAACAGCCAGTCGAAGTTCCACAGGTACCCGGTGATCGACAGCAGTACCAGCATCAGCGCGCCTCCGACCATGCGCTGGACGAGCAGTTCTCGCGGGGTCGGAAGTTCGGGCTGGATCTGCGCCGCGGTCGTCGAATACGCCGGGGGCGCCGGCAGGGAAGGCAGCGGCGGTACGTGCGAGCCGGACGGGGGCACGGCCGGTGAATCGGGGTCGTACTCGGTCCACTGTCCGGTCAAGCGAATTCCTCCCTAGCTCGTTCGCCCGCGGTGTGAAGTTCATTCTACGTCTGATCCGGTGCCGGACGAGCCGCAGGTCAGACATGCCATGGTTGACAACGCGATCAGTCATCGGATCGGGATCTCATGCAGCAGTGGATGTCCGCGACGGGCATCCAGCGCGGATTCGACCGCAGCCGCCACCCGGTAACAGCGATCGTCTGCCAGCGCTGGAGCCATTATCTGCAACCCCACCGGTAGCCCATCGGACAGACCCGAAGGCACCGAGATCGCCGGCGTCCCGGCCAGGCTCGCGGGCAGCGTGCACAGGTCCGCGGCGTACATCGCGAGCGGGTTATCGGTGCGAGCCCCCAACGGGAAGGCCACGGTTGGCGTGCTCGGCGAGACCAGGACGTCGGCAGCTCCGAAGGCGGCAGCGAAGTCGCGACTGATCAACGTACGGACCTTCTGCGCCTGACCGTAGTACGCCTCGTAATAACCACTCGACAAAGCATAGGTTCCAATCATGATGCGACGCTTGACTTCTGGGCCGAAACCAGCCTGCCGGGTCAGCGCCATCACTTCATCGAGACCTCGTACGCCGTCATCGCCGACCCGCAAGCCGTATCGGACGGCGTCGAAGCGAGCCAGATTGGAGGACGCCTCACTGGGAGCTATCAGGTAGTAGGCGGCCAACGCGTACCCGAAGTGCGGGCAGGAGACCTCGACGATCTCGGCGCCCAGCCCCGCCATCACCTCGACGGCTTCACCCACACTCGTCAGCACCCCGGGCTCGTACCCGTCAGCGAAACCATGACCGCCGAGTTCACGGACGACCCCGACGCGAAGACCGGTCAGATCACCGCTGGCACCAGCACGGGCCGCAGCGACGACCGGCGGGACGGGCGCCGGAATCGATGTCGAGTCGGACAGGTCGTGTCCGGCGATCGTTTCGTGCAGCAGCGCGGTGTCGAGGACCGTACGCCCGAATGGCCCTGCCTGATCCAGGCTGGAGGAGAACGCGATCAGGCCGTACCGGCTGACTCCCCCATACGTGGGTTTGTGCCCGACCAGGCCGGTGACCGCAGCGGGCTGCCGGATCGACCCGCCGGTGTCGGTGCCGATACCCAGCGGCGCCAGACCCCCGGCGACGGCCGCGCTGGACCCCCCCGAGGACCCACCGGGGATCCGATCGAGATCCCATGGATTGTGCGACGGCCCGAATCCGGAGTTCTCCGTGGAGGACCCCATCGCGAACTCATCCATGTTGGTCTTGCCGAGAATCACGATCCCGGCCGCTTTGATCCGGGCCGTTATCGTGGCGTCGTACGGCGGAATCCAGCCGACCAGGATCTTGGAGCCGCTGGTGGTC
Source organism: Geodermatophilaceae bacterium (assembly GCA_013811975.1). GTDB lineage: Bacteria > Actinomycetota > Actinomycetes > Mycobacteriales > Geodermatophilaceae > JACCQS01. The sequence continues at coordinate 9,207 of JACCUF010000230.1, forward strand.
TCCAACCCCCTGGTGACCACGACGTCCTTCAGCGCCAGCGGAACGCCGGCCAATGGTCCCAGAGATTCACCCGCGGCACGCTGGTCATCAACGGCCTTGGCCGATGCCAGCGCACCGTCGGTGTCCACGCGCAAAAAGGCGTGCAACGCGCCGTCGTCGGAGGCAATCCGGTCCAGGTGCGCCTGGGTCACCTCGACTGCGCTGACCTCACCCGCGGCGATCAATGCAGCGATCTCGACGGCCGTACCGGAGGTCAGGGAGCTGCTGGCGGTCATGCCGGCTCGTTCAGGATGCGAGGCACCCGGAAGCGACCACCCTGCGCGGCCGGAGCCGCCGCCAGGACCTCGTCGGGATGCAGGCATGGTCCCAGCGCGTCTGGACGGGTGATGTTGGTCAACGGGACGGCGTGCGTCGTCGGCGGGATGTCGTCTGCGGCGACGTCGGCAACGTGGGCGACCGAGGAGAGGATGACATCGAGCTGTCCGGCGAACAGGTCGAGTTCCTCATCGGTGACCGCCAGCCGCGCAAGATGTGCCAGGTGGGCCACATCGTCGCGGGACAGTGCAGTCATGCGGTGGCACTCATGCGGTGGCGGTCATTGCGATGACGGTCATGCAGGGGTGAGCTCCTCGAGAGCGGATGGACGGGCCGCCGCGAAGGTCCGCGGGCAGCTTGGACGGGAGGAGTTTATAACTCCGCGTCATCACACGCCCGACACATTCGTCTGGCACTGTTGCCCCTGCCATGTCCTACCTCTTGAGAGTCGTCGTACCGGATCGTCCCGGCATGCTCGGGGCACTGGCGACATCCCTGGGTGCCAGTGGTGCGGACATCGTCAGCATCGACGTGGTGCATCGTTCCAACGGCGTGGCCGTCGACGACATCGTTGTCGAATTGGCTCCCGGCGGCCTTCCGGACGGCCTGATCACTGCTGCCCGGTTGATCGACGGTGTGTCCGTGGAGTCGCTGCGCCCGTTCTCCGGAACGCTGGACACCCATCGTGAACTGGTGCTGGTCGAAGCGCTGGCCGGTAGCGGCCCAGGGGTTGCGCAGTTGCTGGCCGACGAACTGCCCCGGATCTTTCGGGCCAGTTGGGCGTTGCTGGTCGGCTGCCCGCCGCCGTACGACGGAACCTCGAGAGTGATCGCGTCCAGTTCGGCAGCCCCGGAAGTCGTCGAAACCGAGGTGGAGAAGTTCCCTTGGTGCCCGATGAAGTCCCCGACCTTGCTCGACCCGGAGGCCGACGGCGTGCCGCCGATCTTCGCCCTCCTCGGTACCCAGGTCATGGGTGCCCCGATGGGCGACTCGCGTCAGGTAGTTCTGGTCGGCCGAGCCGGGGGGCCCCCGTTCCTCCGCTCGGAGCTGCTCCGCCTTGCCCACCTGATTGGGATCGCGACCACCGTGTCCGCGATCAACGCCTGAGCGCAAACCGGGTCAGGCCGAGCCGGTGGTAGCCACCTCGGATGCTGCTTGTCGTCCCCGATCGAGCAGGATCTGGAAGCCGGCCTCGTCGAGCATCGGGATCTTGAGTGCGTTGGCTCTGTCGTACTTCGAGCCCCCAGGATTGTCCCCGGCGATGACGAAATCAGTCTTCTTCGACACCGAGCCGGTGACCTTGCCCCCCAAGGCTTGTACGGCCTCGGTCGCGGAGTCCCGGCTGTAGTTCTCCAGCGACCCGGTGACCACCACGGTGAGGCCATCGAGCGGGCGCGGCCCCTCGTCGGTCCGCTGCTCGGCCAGCCGTACGCCGGCCGCCCGCCATTTCTCCACGACCTCGCGGTGCCAGTCGACGGCGAACCACTCAACCACCGCCCGTGCGATGGTCGGCCCGACTCCATCCGCGGCGGCCAGCTGTTCCTCCGAGGCCCCGGCGATGGAATCGATCGAGCCGAACTCCCGCGCCAATGCCTGAGCTGCCGTCGGGCCGACATGACGGATCGAAAAACCGACCAAAACCCTCCACAGTGGTCGGTCCTTGGCCGTCTCGAGATTGCCCAGCAGCTTGGCGCCGTTGGCCGACAACGCGCCGTCCTTCTTGGTGAACAACGGGCAGCGGCTCAGCTGCTCCTCGTCCAGGCCGAAGATGTCGCCCTCGTCTTTGACCAGGCCCGCCTCCAGGAGCGCGACCGCCGCTTCGTACCCGAGCACCTCGATGTCGAAGGCACCTCGACCCGCGACATGGAAGATCCGCTCTCGCAGTTGCGCTGGACAGGAGCGCGCGTTTGGACACCGAATGTCGGCATCACCCTCTTTCTGCGGAGCCAGCGTGGTGCCGCACCCCGGGCACTCGCTCGGCATCTCGAAGGCCAGCTCGGATCCGTCACGCATGGCTACGATGGGTCCGAGGATCTCGGGGATCACGTCACCCGCCTTGCGCAGGACCACGGTGTCGCCGATCAGCACACCCTTGCGGGCAACCTCCGAGGCGTTGTGCAGGGTGGCCATGCTCACCGTGGAACCTGCGACCAGCACCGGCTGCATGACGCCGTACGGCGTGACCCGTCCCGTCCGGCCCACGTTTACCCGGATGTCGAGCAGCTTGGTGTTGACCTCTTCCGGTGGGTATTTGAACGCGATCGCCCACCGCGGTGCGCGACTGGTCGATCCCAGCCGCCGCTGCAGCACGATGTCGTCGATCTTGACGACGACCCCGTCGATCTCGTGCTCGACGCTGTGCCGGTCCTCGCTGTAACGCCGGATGTAGTCGCGTACACCGGCCAGGTCGGGAAACGTTTCGTACCGATGGCTGGTCGGCAGGCCCCAGGACTCGAGCACAACGTAGGACTCCGACTGCCGGGTGAACTCGAACCCCCGCTGTCTACCGACACCGTGCAGCAACAGGCGAAGTGGTCGACTCGCGGTGACCTTGGGGTCTTTCTGCCGCAGCGACCCTGCCGCTGCGTTTCGGGGATTGGCAAACGGCGCCTTGCCTGCCGCGACCAGGCTCTCGTTGAGCTGGCGGAAGCCCTCGACGGGGAAGAAGACTTCGCCGCGTACCTCGATCAGCTCGGGGATGTGCTCACCCGTCAGGGTGCTCGGTACGTCGTCCAGGGTCTTCACGTTGGCGGTGACGTCCTCACCGGTACGGCCATCTCCTCGGGTCGCGGCTCGTACCAGCCGGCCGTTCTCATAGACAAGTGCGATCGCCAGACCGTCGATCTTGAGCTCGCAGAGGTAGGTCGGGTCCGTTGCACCCTCACGCTCGGCACGGGCTGCCCAGGAGGCGAGCTCGTCCTCGGTGAAGGCGTTGTCCAAGCTCTGCATCCGCTCGAGGTGCTCGACCGGGGTGAACAGCGTGGAGTAGACCGCTCCCACCTTCTGGGTCGGCGAATCCGGGGTGACCAGGCCCGGATGGGCCCCCTCGATCTCGCGGAGCTCGGCCATCAGTAGGTCGTACTCGCCGTCACTTATCGTCGGCGCATCGGTTACGTGATAACGGAACAGGTGCTCGTCCAGATCCCGCACGAGTTCCGCGTGCTCGGCCCGGATCTCGGCCGGTATCTCATCGCTGGACGGGGTTACCGCGCCGTCCGGAGTAGCCACGGCCAAACGCTATCCGCCCGCTACGACCGTTGCCCCCTCCCCGTTAGTTCCCGCACGAAATCGGGCGGGGAGGCGGGGCCACTACCCCGCGGCGAGTTCGCGGCCCGCCGCATGCAGGTGAGCCATGCAGACAGACGCGTAGGCCGGACTTGCACCGGCCAGTCCGCAAGTCGGGGTCAGACTGACCGCGCCCGGCAGTTCCTCCGGATCGAACCCGAGCCGGCGCCACCAGGACCGCAGTCGATCGGCCGTGCTCAGCGGCTTGGGCAAGTGCGAATCCGTACCCGGCACCACACCGAGCAACAATCCTGTTCCCGCCTCGATCGCCACGCCCATCTCATCCTGGGCGAAGGTCAAGCTCAGATCGAGGCTGAGCGCCGTCGGGCCTGTCCGGCGGACCAGCTCGATCGGCAGGTCACTCGCACAGCAGTGCACGATCGTCGGCGCCTGGCCGGCAGCCTCCAGGACGGTCCGCAGGCCCGCCTCGACGACCGGTTCCTCGAGCGCGTCGAGCTGCCCGAAACCGCTGGCCGTCCGCACGCCGCCGCGCAGTACAGCCGGAAGGCTCGGCTCGTCGAGCTGCACGACCAGATCGGCGTACGGCAGCGCCCGGCCGACCACTGCCAGGTGCTCGACCAGTCCGGCGGCCAAGGACTCCACGATGTCCCGGCAGGCCCCGGCGTCGGCGACCGCCTTGTCCCCGCGGTGCAGTTCGACGCCAGCCGCAAGGGTCCAGGGGCCGGCGATCTGTATCTTGAACCAGCCGCGGTAGTCCCCGGCCTCCTGTGCAAGCGCGTCAAGATCCCGCGCCCACAGGTCCCGGGTCCGGCCGAGATCCATGCCCGGACGCGGTACGAACCGCCAACCACTGGGCTGCAGGTCCACCGATAGATCGAGGAGCAGACCGGCACCACGACCGATCAGGTCCGCACCCGGCCCCCGGTGGGGGAGTTCGGGCAGGTGCGGCCCATCCGGAAATCCGTCGAGAACCGCGCGAAGGGCAGCGACGGGGTCAGTCCCGGGTAGGGATCCGATCCCGGTCGCCGACGGCCAGGCGGGTCCGTCGGTGCCGGTCAGAGTCGGTCAGTCAGCACGGGCGGTCAGTCACGTAGTGGGCGGGGGCGACGGCAGCCAAGAGGAACCCGACCCCCATCGGAAGCTTCACTCGCAGGACACCTTGGTCAGCGCGCGCTCGGCGACCTCGATGCGCGCCGCGCCGAGGACGACATCTGCCTCGGGTCCGCCGTAGAACACTGCGGTCTGGCCGGCGGCG
>JACCUF010000253.1 GCA_013811975.1 Geodermatophilaceae bacterium
TCACATCTCGTGGGTGGCCCTTACGTCGTCCAGCCAGCGGCTGACGACTCGCCGACGAGGTTGCGCCGAGCTTCAGCCACAGCTTTACCGCACCGCCGGACCGCGGATGCCCGAGTCGAAAGTGATCACCAGCGGCGTATACCTGCCGGCCGACACCGTCGCAGCTGTCTGTTGGGTCTGCGCCATCGGCATGCCACCGTCGGCCTTTGCCGTCACGGTGTAGCTGCCGGCCGGAAGGTCGATGGTGAACCTGCCGTCTGCGCTGCTGTCCGCCTGGGCGACGATCCTGGAGAAGCCTGCCGCGCGGACCTCGATGTGCGCTGCCACGTCCAGCGGCGGGCAGGGCACTCCCTTTCGCTGGACCGCACAGCCGGGCGCAGGCGCCATGACAGTGCGTCCGTGGAGGCCTGAGGTCGCTGCCCCCGTCGTCCCAGACGTCGTGCCGCCAGCTGACCCGGGCGAGTCTGTCGTCCTACAGCCGACGAGCAGCACACCCAGCACCACGATCACGCAAAGCCTTTTCATATCGGTTCGACGCGTCGAGGCAGGCGAAGGTTCCCAGCCGCGGCCGCGCTCCCCAGCGAGGCCGGAAAGACGTTTCCGTGCTGACTTGCGGTGATACTCGGGGTGAGTGCAGTTCTGGTTGGCTCCATCTGCTGAGGTCCGTGCTCTTGGGGAGATACTGCCGCAGCAGGCCGTTGGCGTTCTCGTTGCTCCCGCGCTGCCAGGGCGAGTGCGGGTCGGCGAAGTACACGCGGATTCCGGCATCATCGCCAGCCTGCCCCCAACCCCGCCCACAAGCAGACCGAGCAGTCCCCCCGCCGCGGTCACGGCTGCGAGCCGACGTGGGGCGCTCGCGGCCGCGGCCGCCCAGGTCGACTGCGGCCCCACTAAGAACGCGGTCATCCGGCACCTCCTGCCCGGCTCCAGTATGGGCCGCTCGCGAGGTCTGTCGGTCCGAAACTCACGAGTAGGTCCCTCGGTGCACCGGTAGCCGGCAAACACAGACACATCCAGGGGCGCCCAACCAGGCGGCGCCGTGCCGCCCCGAGAAACACGGACATGCTTGTTGTGCACATAGCGCGAAGGCGTCAGCTGGACGCGAGCCGCGAGTGATCTGAGGCTCAGCAGCCGAAATCGGGCCTCGCCTAACGTCCGCACGCGCCGCTGAGCGGGCGTGCGCTGCGTGCCACGGACGAGACAGTGTCACTACCTTCGTTTGTCATTCGTCCGCGTGCACCGACGTTGACCTGGCGGCGGGCCACTCTTCCGGCAATGTCGCGGATACCTCGCCGCTTGCGTCCTAGCCGAACAAGCATCATCCGTGTCGGACGACCTATTGTGGGGGGAGTTCCGTCCCGAGGCGGCTGCGTTTCGGCATGAGCCATGCTTGGCGGTGTCGGCCCTTGAGGAAGTTCCTCAGAGCCAGAAGCCAGTTCGCAAGAAGAAGTAGTCGGCGTTTCGCCACCCACCACGGAAGGTTCCATCATGTTACGCAAGCACTACGGGCCCCTCAACTTCACCCTCGACGCCCCCTGACCTTCCTCACCGCGGGATTCTGGCTGATCTGAATTTTCGTCCGAGAGATGCGTAAGCGCTGAGGAAGTTTCAAAGGGGAGGGTGTCCATTGTGGATGCCCTCCCACGAACCGACTCCTCGGCAAAGGTGCCTGTTTACTACCGGCCTGGGTGGCGACGGGACGAGGACATAGCTCGCACGTCGCCAACCCTGAGGCGAGGTCGGCGAGGTTTGCCGGGTGCGGGCTGGGCGAATACTCCTTGTCCCGTGCCAGAACCCGTTTCAAGGGGATCAGGACGCCATTTCGCGTGATCATGCAACTCGCTACTTGGCCACCACCGGGGACCACGAACTGGCCGTTGACAAGAACCCTCCTTACCGTCGATCCATACCAACGGACCCCTCCCTGCGCAGTGGGAACACCCTCGGTCCCCCGACGTGTCTAACGAGAGCACCCCCCGCCTGCGTGGGAGTCGCGAGCCGGGCAAACGTCGCTCAGGGGCTACAAAAAATGTCGGCTCCTTGTCCGGAAACTGTCTGCTCCCCCACAAACGGTCGTCCGACAGAGGGGGCCGGGCGCGTTGTGTACCGGTTCCAGGCGCCGCGGCGGCCATCACCGAGCTGCTACGGGCGCCGTGAGCGTCGAAGTCACCGCAATCGGCCGAAGGGGCGGCTGATCGGCTTAAGTGCCCCCAAAGCGGACAACTTTTGCGCAGGGGTGGGCGACCGTCTCGGCATGACCATCCCGATTGTGGGTACCTTCGCCCCACCAGCCCACCGACCAGCCCACCTAACTGAGCCAAACAGAAGGACCCCCATTGCCCGTGGATCTCAGCAGCCGCCTGCAGCCCGTCCTGTCCATCGCCCGAGAGACAGCCAGCAACGTTGACTCCTCGGCGGCGTACCCCGCGGACACCGTTGCAGCGCTCCGCGAGTCCGGGCTGCTCGGCCTGACCCTCCCCGAAGACATCGGGGGGCTAGGCGGTGGCCCGAAGGAGCTCGTCGAGGTCATCAGCTCCTTGGCCAGCGCATGCGGATCGACGGCCATGATCTACCTGATGCACGTCAGCGCCGCGATGACAGTCGCAGCTGGGCCACCCTCCGCGTGGCCCGACCTGTTGCCGGCCCTGGCCGACGGCCGCAGTCTCGGCACTCTGGCCTTCTCCGAAGCCGGCTCCCGATCTCACTTCTGGGCGCCGGTCTCGCGAGCCGAACATCGCGGGGACGCCGTGCACGTCGACGCACCCAAGAGCTGGGTCACCTCCGCTGGGGAAGCCGACGTCTACGTCACCAGCACCGGAAACGCCGACA
>JACCUF010000256.1 GCA_013811975.1 Geodermatophilaceae bacterium
TTGCGCTCCTACGTCGACTCGCTCAAGGGCACGTACGGCGGCTACTACCGGCTGGGCAACATCTTCGTGAAGCTGATCGGGCACCCCGAAGTCATGCGCTTGTGCACGACCAAGGGACTGCCCCGCCCGCTGCTGATGAAGTTCGTCCTGAAGCTGCTCGCCAACCTCACCGACGAGCGGGGCGGGGACCCTGTGGACCGGGTGATCAACGGGCTGACCCGATTGGCTCCGGCGGCATGATCGCGATGATGAGCCTCGCCGTAAGGTTTGGCCCATGCTGAACCCCTACATACCCATCGTGGGGTTGTTCGCGCTGGCGGCGGCCTTTGCCTTGTTCTCCGTTGCCGCCGCGCCGTACATCGGACCCCGCCGCTACAACAAGGCGAAGGTCGATGCCTACGAATGTGGCATCGAACCGGTCGACCAACCACTGGGCGGCGCGCGTTTTCCGGTGAAGTACTACCTCACCGCGATGCTGTTCATCATCTTCGACATCGAGATCATCTTCTTGTATCCGTGGGCCGTGGCCAACGATTCGCTCGGTCTGTTCGGCCTGATCGAGATGGTTCTCTTCATCGGCACCGTCTTCATCGCCTACGCCTATGTCTGGCGCCGAGGTGGACTGGAATGGGACTGACATGGGAATAGAGGAGAAACTACCCAGCGGCTTCTTGCTCACCAACGTCGAGAAGCTGGTCAACTGGACGCGCACGGCGTCACTGTGGCCGGCGACGTTCGGGCTGGCCTGCTGCGCCATCGAGATGATGGCCACCGGTGCCGGGCGTTACGACCTGGCCCGATTCGGCATGGAGGTCTTCCGAGCCTCGCCCCGCCAGGCCGATCTGATGATCGTGGCCGGTCGGGTCAGCCAGAAGATGGCTCCGGTGCTCCGCCAGATCTATGACCAGATGCCAGAGCCCAAGTGGGTACTCGCAATGGGTGTCTGTGCGAGTTCCGGCGGAATGTTCAACAACTACGCGATCCTGCAGGGCGTCGACCACGTCGTGCCTGTCGACATGTATCTGCCCGGCTGCCCACCGCGGCCGGAGATGCTGATGGACGCGATCCTCAAGCTGCACCACAAGATCAAGCACGAGCCGCTCGGCCCGAAGCGCGCCAAGCAACTCGCCGACAACCCGCAGGAGATCTGGACCGAGATGCCGTCCTCGATCCGGTACGACAAGGCGGCCCGAAAGGAATGGATCCAAGCTGCCGAGGACAACCGCAGCTCGCAGTACTCGCTCGAACGCACCCAAGCAGTGCAGCGCGGGGACCTCCAGCACGGTGCCCTGGAGAAAGTAAAGAAATGACATCTACCGAGCACGGGGAGGTCGCGGTCCCCGGGACGCCAGCCGAGGCGCAACGGCAGCGAGGCATGTTCGGGGTGAGTGGTTCGGGTGACACCTCAGGTTTCGGTGGCCTGGTACGTGTCGCGCCCGGCTCCGCAGTCACCCTGCACAGCAGCGAGCGCCCGTACGGCGAATACTTCGACGAAGTGATGGACGCGATCGAGTTCGCGCTCGGACCTAATCGTTTCGCCGCGACCGTGCAGCGCGTGGTCGTCGACCGGGGCGAGCTCACTGTCTACGTCGCCCGGGAGCGGCTGGTGAGACTGTGCAAGACCCTGCGCGACCACGAAGCGTTGCGCTTCGAGCTGCTCTCCAGCGTGTCCGGTGTGGACTATCTGGGTTCTGGTGGTGCACACGAGGATCGGCTGCACGTCGTCTATCACGTAACCTCGATGACATTCCGCCGGCGGATCCGCCTGGAGGTGGCGGTGCCGGTCGACGACGCCATCGTCCCATCGGTGACCGGCGTCTATCCGACCGCCGACTGGCAGGAACGCGAGACCTGGGACATGTTCGGCATCGACTTCGCCGGTCACCCGGGGCTCACCCGGATCTTGATGCCGGACGACTGGGACGGTTTCCCGCAGCGCAAGGACTATCCGCTGGGCGGGGTACCGGTGGACTACAAGGGCGCCACCATCCCGCCGCCCGACGAGCGCAGGAGCTACCGATGACCCCCAACGCCAAGACCGCGGATCCGTACGCGGGTTCGCGCGATACCACCGAGGGGCGCGTCTACACCGTCACCGGTGGGGACTGGGACTCCACCTTCGCCGGTGACCCGGTTTCCGAGGAACGGCTCGTGGTCAACATGGGACCGCAGCACCCCTCGACGCACGGCGTGCTGCGGCTGGTGTTGGACCTGGAGGGCGAAACGGTCACCAAGGCACGGGTCGTGATCGGTTACCTGCATACCGGGATCGAGAAGAACACGGAGTACCGCAACTGGACTCAGGGGACAACCTTCGTCACCCGGATGGACTACCTCGCACCGCTGTTCAACGAAACGGCCTACTGCCTGGCAGTGGAGAAGCTGCTGGGCATCGAGGTGCCGCCCCGCGCCGAGGTCATCCGGGTGCTGGTCATGGAACTCAACCGGATCGCCTCCCACCTGGTGGGCCTGGCCACCACCGGCATGGAGATGGGTGCCCTCACTGCGATGACCAACGGCTTCCGGGAGCGCGAACTCGTCCTGGACCTGCTGGAGGAGATCACCGGCCTGCGGATGAACCATGCCTATGTTCGGCCGGGAGGCGTGGCCCAGGACCTCCCAGACAGTGCAGAAGGCTCGATCCGCGAGTTCCTCAAGATCTTCCCGGACCGGCTCGGAGGCTTCCACCGACTGCTCACCGGGCAGCCGATATGGCAGAAGCGGCTGCAGAAGGTGGGCTACCTCGACGTCACCGGCTGTGTCTCCCTCGGGGTGACAGGTCCGGTGCTGCGCGCTGCCGGTCTGCCTTGGGACCTTCGCAAGGTCGAGCCCTACTGCGGGTACGAGACCTATGACTTCGAAGTTCCGGTCGAGACCAGTGCTGACCCGTTCGGCCGATACCTCGTCCGGGTCGCCGAAATGGGCGAATCGCTCAAGATCGTCGAACAATGCCTCGACCGGCTCGAGCCCGGCCCGGTCATGGTGGGTGACAAGAAGATCGCCTGGCCGGCACAGCTCTCTCTCGGACCTGACGGGTTGGGTAACTCGATGGAGCACGTCAGCAAGATCATGGGCCAGTCCATGGAGGCCCTGATCCATCACTTCAAGCTGGTCACCGAGGGATTCCGGGTGCCGGCCGGGCAGGTGTACGTGCCGATCGAGTCGCCACGGGGAGAGCTGGGCTACCACGTCGTCAGCGACGGGGGGACCAGGCCGTGGCGGGTGCACGTGCGTGACCCCAGCTTCGTCAACCTGCAGGCAACCGCCGCGATGTCCGAGGGCGGCCTGATCGCCGATGTGATCGCCTCGATCGCCTCGATCGACCCCGTGATGGGTGGGGTGGACAGGTGACCGAAGGCGGGGCCGGGAAGGCCGGGCGGCACAGCGCGGCGTACGGGCGAGACGGTAAAGCGCACACGGTGGCCAGTCCCGTAGACATCGGGGATCTCGGTGCGTCGCGTACCGAGGAGATTGTGCCGCAGGACATTCCACCGTTGACTGAGCAGACCCGACG
>JACCUF010000258.1 GCA_013811975.1 Geodermatophilaceae bacterium
GGCTGAATGACCAGGACGATCCGCAGGAGCCGGTCGATATCGAGCAGGTCATCCGCGACACCGTTACTCGAATGATCACCGAGGCCCGCACGAACCCGGACAAGCTGCTCGGATGGCGAAACCACGCTCCGCCGACCACGAGGACACACCCGACGAGCAGACACGACGTCCTTAACCACAGACACGCCCTAGGTGCACCCGGCCTGGTCGGCGAGTTTCTCCTCAGGTCAAGGCTTGCGTGGCGGCGAAATGGTCGAGCACCGCCTGCCCCCGCGGCAGGGTGCCGCCTACCGTTCGCCCGTCACCGCGGCTTGCGCGGGCGGTACAGCAGCATCGACTGCTGGTCCAGCGGACTGAACGGAACGAGATCCCGGCGGTAGGACGCGTGCACCGCCGCCTCGGCCGAGAGCCGGCGCTGTTCGGAGAGTTCGAGTTCATCGGCCAGGTGGGCCAGTTCATGCTGCAAATGCGCGACCGCGGACTCCAGCTCGATGATCCGTTTGATGCCGGCGAGGTTGATGCCCTCCTCGTGGGACAGCCGGGCCACCGCCTGAAGCCGGGCAATGTCGCGGGCGCTGTAGCGGCGCCCACCGCCCGGGGTACGACCGGGCGAGACCAGCCCTAGCCGGTCGTACTGACGCAGCGTCTGGGCGTGCATGCCGGCCAGTTGTGCCGCTACCGAGATCACGAACACCGGTGTCTCCTCGGACAGTTCAGGCACGGCTACGCACCGCCTCGGTGATCATGGGTCGAGGATCCTCGGCCTGAGCATCGGCATAGGCCTGCAGCGCCGTACGCGCCTGTTCGGAAAGCTGTTTGGGTACGGCGACCTCCACCGTGACCATCAGATCGCCGGTCTTCTTCGCCTCGGGCACCCCCTTGCCCTTGATCCGGAACGTCTGCCCGGATGCGGTGCCGGCCGGCACCTTCAGCGTCACGGCCGCGTCCAGGGTGGGCACCCGCACCGTCGTACCCAGCGCCGCCTCGGCGTAGGAGATCGGCACGGTCAGAGAGAGGTTGTGGCCCGACCGAGAGAACAGGTCGTGACCGCCGACGTGTACGACGACGTACAGGTCACCTGCGGACGCACCTCGCTGACCCGGAGACCCCTTGCCCGCGAGACGAATTCGCTGCCCGTCCTTGACCCCGGGCGGGATCCGGACGGTGATCGTACGAGTCTGGCTCGTCACGCCGGTGCCCCGGCAGTCGGGGCACGGGTCGTCGACGACGGTGCCGCTACCGCGGCAATCTCGGCACGGCTCGGAAAAGGCGAATGACCCTTGGTTGCGCGTGGTCACCCCCTGGCCGTGACAGGTCGGGCAGGTCCGGGGCGCGGTCCCCGGCTTGGCTCCGGTACCCGAACAGTTACGACAGGTCCCGGGGCTCTGCATCCGCAGCGGGACCGTGACACCACGCACTGCCTCGTCGAAGGACAGCGTGGCTTCGGTCTCGACGTCGCGGCCCCTAGCCGGCCGGGTCCGGGTTTGGGTGCCGCCTGCGGCAGTACCGCCGAACAGGCCGCCGAACAAATCGCCGAGCCCACCCGCGCCAGCACCGCCCCCAGCCGCACCGCCGAACAGATCGTTGATGTTGTAGGTCTGCCCTGTGCCAGCACCGGCGCCGCCGAAGCCGCCCGGGCGGAAGCTGCCGGCCCCGAACAGACTCCGAGCCTCGTCGTACTCCCCGCGACGCTTGACATCGGACAGCACGTCGTAGGCCTCGGAGACCTCTTTGAACTTGGACTCCGCCTCGGCGTTGTTCGGGTTCTTGTCCGGGTGCAGATCCCTGGCCAGCGCGCGGTAGGCCTTCTTGATCTCGGTCGCTTTGGCGTCCTTGGCGACACCCAGCGCTGCGTAGTAGTCCTTCTCGATGAAGTCCTTGGTGCTCACTGCTGGCCCGCCTCATGCGCTGCGCGCACCGCTCGCTCCGCTCGATCACTCCACCTCGCGCGCTGCGCGCACCGGCCGGTCCGCTCGATCACTCCACCTCGTGCGCTGCGCGCACCGGTCGCTCCGCTCCTCCCTCGCTGGCGCTCGGTCGATGCTCCCGCCCTCTCGGCGAACCTCGCTGGCGCTCGGTCGATGCTCCCGTCCTCTCCGTGATGCTCGCTGGCGCTCGCTGCGATGCTCACTCGCTTTCGGCTCATGTCCGGGCGCCCCCCTTCTTCATTCGCTAGGTTCGTCGTCCGCAACGGACTCACTGGCTGGCGCCGGGTCGGTGGGGGTAGCCGGGTCGGCCACTCCCACCATCGCTGCTCGCAGCACCCGTTCACCGCGGCGGTAACCACGACGCATGACGTGGGTGCAGGTCGGTTCGGCCACGTCCGGACTTTCCGAGTGCAGCACTGCCTCGTGCAGACCAGGATCGAACGGATCGCCTACCTCGCCGAATGCCTGCACACCTGCGCGGTCGAGCACGCCGGCGAGCTGATCGGCGGTGCTCTTGAACGCCCCGCTCAGATCATCGTGCTCGCGGGCCCGGTCGATGTTGTCCATCACCGGCAGTAGATCGAGAACCAGCCGCTCCTGAGCCAACTCGCCGATCAGTACCCGGTCGCGGTCGACTCGTCGCCGGTAGTTGGCGTACTCGGCCGATACCCGCTTGAGGTCCTCGGTCCGCTCGGCCAGTTCCGTAGCCGGATCGTCCCTGATGGTCACACCCTCTTGTGAACCAGCACCCTCGACCGTGGCGGTCACGCCGCCACCCGCCGAAGGCGGCACCGGGCCGGCCGGCGGTGCGGAAGGAACCTCCCGCACCGCCCCGGTTTCCGGATCTATCCGTCGCTTGTCCCGGATGACGACCCGAGGTTGTTCCTCATCGGATTCACCTGGCCGGGTCCGATCGCCGTACAGACCGGATGTGTCCGACCCAGCCCCTGACGACGCCGTCACTTCTGCCCGCTGTCGTCACGGTCGTCGTCCACGATCTCGGCGTCGACCACGTCGGAGTCATCGGTCGGCGCGTCACCAGCGGGGCCACCGGCACCGGCGGCACCAGCCGCCCCGGCAGCCGCACCGGAGCTCCCGCCAGCGGTCTGCTGCTCGGCGTACAGAGCGGCGCCGGCCTCCTGGGAGAGACGGGACAGTTTCTCCGAGGACGCCTTGATAGCCGCCGCGTCGGACCCGCCGAGCGCGGACTTGAGCTCGCTCAACGCATCCCCGAGATCAGTCTTGGTCTCCTCGGAGAGCTTGTCGCCGTTCTCGGCCAGGAACTTCTCCGTCTGGTAGACCATCGACTCCGATTGGTTGCGGGTCTCGGCCTCCTCGCGGCGGGCCTTGTCCTCCTCGGCGTGGGCCTCGGCGTCGGCCATCATCCGGGCGATGTCGTCCTTGGGCAGAGCCGAGCCACCGGTGATCGTCATCGACTGCTCCTTGCCCGTCCCCAGGTCCTTGGCGTGGACATGCACGATGCCGTTGGCGTCGATGTCGAAGGCAACCTCGATCTGCGGGACACCACGCGGTGCCGGCGGCAGGTCGGAGAGCTCGAACATGCCGAGCTTCTTGTTGTACGAAGCCATCTCGCGCTCACCCTGATACACCTGGATCTGGACCGAGGGCTGGTTGTCATCGGCGGTGGTGAAGATCTCCGAGCGCTTGGTCGGGATCGTGGTGTTGCGCTCGATCAGCCTGGTCATGATGCCGCCCTTGGTCTCGATACCCAGCGACAGCGGGGTCACATCGAGCAGCAGGACATCCTTGACCTCACCCTTGAGGA
>JACCUF010000274.1 GCA_013811975.1 Geodermatophilaceae bacterium
TCTACGTCTTCAACCGTCCGGAGGTCTTCGTGTCCCACCGTAATGCTCGTCTGACTTTCCATGGCCGCTGCACGCTGGTCGAGCGGGTCCGTGGCCGTGGTCGCCCGATCGCACATGTGGCCAAGGAAAGTCTCCCGCCAATGTGGGCACCGGGGGGATCACCCGGATCGAGCGGGTGATGACCGACAACCATTGGAGCTACACCAAATCCGAGGACATGCGCGAGGCGATGAAGTTTCTCGGCGCCAAGCACAAGCTGTCACCAACCTGATGGCCGAGTACAGCTAGGCGGCGTGGTTCAAGGTGCCAGGTCCGCACGGTGGGTCAGTTCAGCGAGTCTCCTGCAGCGGCCGCGGACTCGCTCGGGTCGAGGTCCACGAACTCCAATGCGACGCCGCGGAGCTTGTTGTCGTACTCCCGAGCGTGGTGCCCGCAAAAAACCAGATCCATGCCCCCGGCAAGGACTACCCGCACCTTGGCCCGGGCCCCGCAGCGGTCGCAATGGCCGTTGCGGACGAGCTCGTCCTCGCGAGTAGCGATGGGGGTCAATGTTGGAGTCACGGCGCTACCTCTCGTTGGCTCGTACACGGGTGTGCTCGGTTCTCGTGCCCTGCCATACATACGACGCAAGCATGACTCTGGATGTTCCCGCTGCGGTGTAGGTCACCCCAGAATCGCTCGGCGTGTCGACTTCGGCCTTTCCTCCCGACAGTGCGCCAGAGGTACTTGGCCCAACGGTACCCGTCGCGCGGGCAAGGTACGCGGGCCGTCAGCAGACCCACGTCAGCCTGGACAAATCGGTTCCCTCCCCGTCAGACCGTGTGCTCGGTCAGGTCATGACTCAGTCCAGGTAGTCCCGCAGCACCTGAGAGCGGCTGGGGTGGCGCAGCTTTGACATCGTCTTGGACTCGATCTGTCGGATCCGCTCGCGGGTAACCCCGTAGACCTGGCCGATCTCATCCAATGTGCGCGGTTGACCGTCGGTGAGCCCGAACCGCAACCGTACGACACCCGCCTCACGCTCGGACAGGGTCTGCAGGACGCTGGTGAGCTGGTCCTGCAGGAGGGTGAAGCTGACCGCGTCGACTGCGACGACGGCTTCTGAGTCCTCGATGAAGTCACCCAACTGAGAGTCACCCTCGTCGCCGATGGTCTGGTCGAGGCTGATCGGCTCCCGGGCGTACTGCTGGATCTCCAGCACCTTGTCCGGGGTGATGTCCATTTCCTTGGCCAGTTCCTCCGGCGTGGGCTCGCGACCCAGATCCTGGAGCAGTTCCCGCTGGATGCGGCCGAGCTTGTTGATGACCTCGACCATGTGCACCGGAATCCGGATAGTGCGAGCCTGGTCGGCCATCGCGCGGGTGATCGCCTGCCGAATCCACCAGGTCGCGTACGTCGAGAACTTGTAGCCCTTGGTGTAGTCGAATTTCTCGACGGCGCGGATCAGGCCGAGGTTGCCCTCCTGGATCAGATCCAAAAAAGCCATACCGCGTCCGGTGTAGCGCTTGGCCAGGGAGACGACCAGACGCAGATTCGCCTCGAGCAGGTGATTCTTGGCGCGCTCGCCGTCACGGACTATCCAGTTCAGGTCGCGACGTAGCTGCGGAGAGACCTTGCGCGACTCCGTCTCGTTGATCCGCACCCGCTCGGCGGCGTAAAGACCGGCCTCGATCCGTTTGGCGAGGTCGACCTCCTCCTCGGCGTTGAGCAGGGCTACCTTGCCGATCTGTTTGAGGTAGGCGCGCACCGAGTCGGCCGACGCGGTCATCTCGGCGTCCTTGCGAGCCTGCCGCAGTGCTTCAGATTCCTCTTCGTCGTCCCAGACGTACTCGGTGCTGATTTCCTCGGCGGGCTCGGCGTCCTTGGCCGGCGCGACTGGGCCCCCGTCCTTCGCGATGATCTCGACGCTCGGGGTGTCGTCGATGACGGTTGCGGCGTCGTCGGCCATGGCCGTAGCGGTACCCGAGGCCGAGACGCGGCTGGAGGACTTCGAGGGTGCTTTCTTTGCGGCGGTCTTGGTTGGCCCCTTCTTGGGGGCAGTCGCGATCTTGGCTGCGCTCTTGGTCGCGGTCTTGGCTGTTGCCTTCTTGACCGGGGTGGCGGCTACTCGGGTGCCACGGGTCGCGGTCTTGGTGGCGCTGGCAGTCCGGCTCACGGGCGCGCTCACCCGCGCGGCACCAGCGGCTGCCGCCGCCAAGGTGCGGGACCGACGGGTACGAGTTGCCGTCATCGGTAGGCCCGTCGGTGCAGAAGTGTTGCTCTGTTCGGACGGCACACAAATCCCCTTCAGCAAAACGTACGGGTGCGTCGGGCCGTGCCCGAGACGGACCGCTGGGGCGGTGGGAAGGTCTGGGGGCGCTCGGCGGGACGTGAGTCCATTCATTATAACTGCGAATCGCGGGGTTGGTCGCCGCCGGTCGTGCGCGTCTACGTCGGACCTTCATCAGCCACGGCGGCGTTAGCGTGGCGTGGTGGCCCGTGGAACGCACTCGGCGTTCCAGGACCCGCGACCTGATAGGAGCGGACACATGGATCTCGGCCTTGACGGCGTACGAGTGGTCGTGACAGGGGGCAGTCGCGGGATCGGCCTGGGCATCGCCCACGCACTTGCCCGCGAGGGGGCCGCGTTGGGGCTGATCGCTCGTGACCCGGAGGGGCTGGCGCGGGCGGCTACATCCTTGCGCGAACACGGACGGCCCGTGGTCTCGGTGGCCGCCGATGTGAGCGACTTCGCGGCCTTGGCCGTGGCCGTGGGTGACTTGGCCGAGCAGTTGGGCGGCCTGGACCGAGCAGTGGCCAACGCCGGGGGGACGGTGGGTGGCAACCTGCTCGACTCCGACCCTGAGGACTTCGTGGCCACCTTTGCCCTCAACGCCGGGCACGCCGCGGCGCTCACCAAAGCGGCCGTGCCGTACCTGCGCCAATCGACTGGAGCAGCGGTGGTCTTCGTTGCGTCGGTGACCGGAATGCGACCGGCCCCGCGTACCGCCTACGCGGCTGCCAAGGCAGGCGAAATCCATCTGGCCAGCACCCTCGCCCAAGAACTGGCCCCGCTGGCGATCCGGGTCAACGCGATCAGCCCGGGCTCCATCATGTTCGAGGGTGGCAGCTGGGACCGCTATCAGCGCAACGATCCCGACGACTTCGACCGGTTCACCCGCGAGGAGTTTCCGGCCGGCCGACTCGGCCGGGTCGAGGAGGTCGCCGACGTGGTCGCCTTCCTGCTGTCTGACCGTGCTTCGTGGATGACGGGAGCCAACGTTGTCGTCGACGGTGGTCAGGGTTCGCCGAGTGCCCGCAAGTTTCCCGCAACGTCCTCAGAAGTCCAGTAGCGCATAGGGCCGTGGATCGCGCTGATTGGTCCGGACTGCACTGTCGGCCCCGACCGTGATCCTGACCCTGTCGTTGCCCGGGTGGTTCGGGTCGTAGGCCGACAGCGTTGTCTCCTCCGGGTCTTCCCGCATCGCATAGACCAGGACGACGTGGTGCCTGCTGAGTACAGCCGGATTCCACGACAGCGCCCGAAGCAAGCCGACAAAGCTGGGCCGTCCATCCGTGAGGTCGGCCCGCACCGCGGCCAGCGTCCGCGCCGTAGACCGGCGCCGGGCGGTCACCCGATGGGGCAGCTGCAGTGCCAGGTAGCGCAACGGGCCGCGGGGCAACCCGAGGCTCTCGATCTGGGCCACCACGAGTTGATCGACGAGGCCCGGATCCTCAGGCGTTGCGTCATCGGGGATCGGCTCACCGGCAAGCCACCGCTCCCGGCTGAAAGCCACCATGCCGCCGCACAACCCGCCGTACACGCGTCCGAGCGCACGCTTCTGGACCCTGATGGCCGCACCTTTTGGCCAGGCGTTGCCGAAGGGCAACCCGTCGCGGCTGGGCTGGAAGTCCACTGACAGGGTGCGACCCGACCACGTCGTCATGGCGCCAGGCAGGTCATGTGGCCAGATCAGGCTGTCGGTAGAGGGTCGACTTCGACTTCGACCGTATCGGAGGGATTCCCGCTCGCGCAGGCGGTGTCGGTCGGTGCCACCGGCGTGGCGATAGCTACCGCGACCGCGTCAGGAGAGGCCAGGGTCGTGAACTCCGGTCCGATGGCGATGTCGATCAGATCGTCGGATCGGGTGTCGCGGATCAGCGTGATGCCAGGAGCGAACAGCGCGACGTATGCGGCTTGGTTGGCCCCTCGAGGGCCGTACCGCAGCTCACCGACACCCAGGACCTCGCGGCCGCTGCGGTCGTTGTCGGTCGCATTGACCGAGAAACCGCGGCCCACGAACTCCGCGGTCACCTGAGCGGCCAAGCCGGCGGTCGGGGTGGCGTTGAGAACCCGCACTCGGATCGTGGCCGGATCCATTGCCGTCACAGTGGGCGGTGCCGGGCATGCCTCGGCCTCGGACCTCGGGCGAGCCTGATCGGCCTGCAGGACCTTGAACCAGACACCGAGCGCGAGGATCGCGAGGACGACAAGGAAGATCAGCGGGGGGATCGGGCGGCGCGAGGAGACCCGTCTCCGTACCGGCGGGTGAGCCTGGGCCGGTCGTGTCCGGACAGGCGAGACCTCCGGCGCGGGAGGCGGGGACCGGTAGCGGACCGTAGGTGGCGCAGGTTTGGGCGCCGCCGGGGATTCAGGTGCCATGGTGCGGGTCAGACTAACGGGCACAGTGATCTCCGGCTCGGCGGCGCCGGACCCAACCGCGCGCGGAATCTGCCACGACACTGCACAAAGAACGGCCGCAGCCGACCTTGGGTGTCGGTTAGGGGTACATTCGCGCGCGCCGCTCTGCCGTGGTTCGCGCGGGCACAATTCGGTGCCTCGCTGCGTTACCTAGACGCGGTGCTCGGATCGACTCCGTACCGACCGCCTGCATATGGCGGCAGACATTCCCTGGAGGGACGCATCCCCGCATGGCTACTGACTACGACGCCCCTCGCCGCAATGAGGCCGACGAGCTCGGTGAGGATTCACTCGAGGAGCTCAAGGCTCGTCGTGCCGAGGCACAAGCAGCGTCGGTCGACGTGGACGAGACCGATTTCAACGAAAGCCTCGAACTTCCCGGCGCCGACCTGTCCAACGAAGAACTGACCGTCCGCGTCCTGCCCAAGCAGGAGGACGAGTTCACCTGCTCGTCGTGTTTCCTGGTGCATCACCGCAGCCGGTTGGCCGGTACCCGCAAGAGCGCTCCGATCTGCCGAGACTGCGCCTAAGCCGGCAGATGCGGCGAAGACAGGCCTCTGTAGCGCCCGATGATGAGCCGGTTGCATCAGGGGAGCAGTTTTCGCCACTGACCAACGCCGCCGGGGCGCTCAGCGACGCGGTAGCCCGGCTGACCGGGGCCAGCGCCGATCGGCCCGAGGAGCCCGAGCCAGGGGCAGCCGCCCACGTTGACGACGGGCACGAGAAGCACCGCGCGTTGTCCGCACTGGGCGGCGTCGTATCTGACCTGGCCACCGCTGCCAGGGTCGGAGGCAAGGGGGCTGTCGTCGGCGGCGCTTTTCTTGCCGACCTGCTGACCACAACCGCGACGCGACTTCCACTGCGGGACAAGGCCACTATCATGGCGCAGCATCCTGGCCTGGACACCGAGCAACTTGCCGACAGCCTGGTCGCCGCCGCGCAGCGGGTTTCCGGCACGATCGGCGGCGCGGCCGGTGGCCTGGCCGCGGCGCAGTGGCTGGCCACGCCGAGCTTGATCGCCGTACCGCTGGAACTGGCTGCTGAGACCCTGCTGGTGGCGGCAGTGGAGTTGAAGCTGGTCGCTGAGCTACACGAGATCTACGACGCCCGCCCCGCGGGCGAACTCAGCGAGCGCGCCACTGCATACCTCGGCTCTTGGACGGCTCAGCGCGGGCTCAGCGGCGAGGGACAGACTGTGGGCATGGCCGCTCGGCTGGCCTCGGCCGGTACCGCGGCCCTGCGCAGGCGGATCACCGGGCGATTGGCCCGCAACCTGGGCTCATTCCTCCCGTTCCTGGCCGGCGCCGTGGTCGGTGCCCGCAACAACTCCTTCGGCACCCGCAGACTCAGCCAACGGCTGCGCGAGGACCTTGCAGCCCATCCCCAACCCATCCCCAGCCAGCGACTCGGCCGACCAGGCGATGCGCCTCGCCCGAAGGCAGACGACCACCACGATCACCGGTAGCGTGCCGGGCGTGCCGAGACCAGTTCACAACCAGCAGGACAACTCGCAACCGGTCGTCGATGTCCAGGTTCTCGACGGCACGATGCCGGCCTATGCGATGCCCGGGGATGCTGGGGCGGACCTGTCGATCGCCCAGGACGTCGAGTTGGCGCCCGGCGAGCGGGCACTGGTCGGCACCGGGATCGCAATCGCGCTTCCGTCCGGCTATGTCGGCTTCGTCCATCCACGTTCAGGACTGGCCGCCCGCAGCGGTGTGACATTGGTCAATGCACCGGGCACGATCGATGCCAGGTATCGGGGGGAGATCAAGCTCAACCTGATCAACCTCGATCCGCGTACGCCGGTGTCGCTGCGGCGCGGCGACCGGGTCGCTCAGCTCGTCATCCAACCCGTCGCCGTGGCGATCTTCCGGGAATGCGCCGACCTGGCGCAGTCCGAGCGTGGGACTGCCGGACACGGCTCGACCGGTGGCTTCGGTGCCACCGGAGACGGCTCGGGGATAGATGAGGGCGGGATCGGACCCGAGCCGCTCGTCGTATCGAGTGAGAGGAGCTGAACCGAGAATGCCCTTCGGACGCAAGCGTCGGCTCGATCGAAGTGCGCGCGAACGGGGGGTCGCACCCGAGGTCGAGGACCGTCATCACGACGACGAGCGCGAGGCAACCACTGGGCCCTACGACATCGGCGACGCCGTCGAGGACGAACTCGAGCGGGTCGACTTCGGGGCCATGCAGATCCCCAAGACGGCCGGCAACGACCTGCGGGTCAGCCTGGACGCCAAGGGCCGGGTGATCTCGGTCTCCGTGCACCGAGACGGCTCGGCCATGCAACTCGGCGCGTACGCAGCCCCACGCGATGGGATGGTCTGGGCCGATCTCTGGCCGGAGCTGGCCGAGTCCATCAACCTCCAGGGTGGCCAGGCAAGCCAGACCAAAGGACCATTCGGGCCAGAGCTGGCCGCCGAGCTCGCTGCGGCCCGTACCTCCGGCAAAGAAGTAGCGAAGGACAGCAGCGGCAAGCCCGGTCGCCGTCCGGCACGGTTCGTCGGAATCGACGGACCACGCTGGTTCGTCCGGGCGGTTCTCACCGGTCCTGCCGCCACCGACGCGGATGCCGCCGAGCCACTTCTGGAAACGTTGCGCGCAGTGATCGTCGTACGGGGATCTGACCCGCGTCCGGTTCGGGAACCTTTGGCTCTCAAGCTCCCCGCCGAATTAGCCGAGCAGTTCGGTCAGGTCGGGGACCCCGATGCGGACAAGCCCCCGCCCCCTCCCACGATGACCATCTGAATGGCTGCCGCCACTTATTGCGAGGTACGAGCGGCTTTGGAAGCGCAGTGGACATTGTTGATCGAAACCTTCGCGGCCGCTGAACCAGGTGGGCCGAGCCGGATCGCGGGCTGGTCCGTGGCCGACCTCGAACGTCACCTGTCGCAGACCGGACACAGTCTGGGCGCCCTGGCCGTCGGGCCATCGGCGGATGGCGCGCCTTCCGGGCTCGGTGCGTGGGCCCAAGGTCTGGCAGGTCTCAGCGAGCAGTTCGCCCAGCAAGCACGGATCGACTGGGCTGCTCCGTTGGAAATCATGATGCCGACCACTCTGGCGGCCTTGGACGCCGCGGATCCGGACAAGCCGATACAGCAGGTCACCGGCACTCACCGCCTGGCTGACGCGACGCTGTTCCGGCTGATCGAAGCCGTCGTACATTGCCTTGATCTGCCCGATCCGCCCGACCCGGATCGCGACGCCCAACGCATCGTCGTACGAGCGCTGGCGGGACTGCTTGCCTCGCTCGCTCCGGGACGAAGCGTCGAACTGCGGATAGCACCGGCCGCCGCCGTTCAGCTGATCAAAGGTCCCCGGCACACCCGAGGTACGCCACCCGGCGTCGTGGAGACAGACCCGGCAACCTTCCTGCGGCTGGCCACCGGACGAATGGCGTGGGGCGAGGCGGTCGAGTGTGGCCGGGTACGGGCCAGCGGAGAGCGCACGGATCTCTCGGAGTACCTCCCGCTGCTGCGCTGAAGCAGACTGATGACGATGCAGGCTCGGGGGATGGGAATGACCCGGAGAGAGTTGCTGACCTTCGGATCGACGGCTGCAGCAGCCGTCGTCCTCGGAGGCGGGCTGGCGGGCTGCGCGACCACCACGCGGTCCTCGCAGGCAGAGAATGCAACCATGCAAACCCTGCGGTACGGACAAGACCCGTCCCAATTCGCCGAACTGACCCTACCGACCTCTGCTGCCGGGCCGGTTCCGGTGGCGGTCGTCATCCATGGGGGGTTCTGGCGCTCGGCATACGGCCTGGAACTCGGCCGCCCGCTGGTCGCCACGTTGCCGGGCCGCGGTTGGGCGGCGCTGAACATCGAGTATCGGCGGGTGGGAAACGGCGGCGGGTATCCGACGACATTGATCGATGTCGGGGCAGCGGTCGACCTGCTGGCTGACGCTGGAATGGCGGCCGCCCGTGAGAAAGGCCTCCTGCTCGACCTCGCGAGGGTCGTCACGATCGGGCACTCCGCCGGCGGGCAGCTGGCGGTGTGGGCGGCGAGTCGGGCCGGACAGGAGGCTGGATCACCAGGCGCCGCACCGGGGGTCGCGGTCTCGGCGGTCGTCTCCCAGGCCGGCGTTCTCGACCTAAGGGCGTGCGCGCGGGACGGGCTCGGTGCCGATGCTGCGCAAGCTTTTTTGGAGGGTGAGCCTGATCAGGTTCCCGACCGATACGACGAAGCGAGCCCCATCCAGCGGCTGCCGCTAGGCGTCCCGTCGCTGTGCGTGCATGCGCCGGGGGACGAGAACGTGCCGATCAGTCAGAGCGAGAAATTCGTCGCGGCGGCGCTCGCTGCCGGTGACGACGCGGAACTGGCCACCGTCGACGGCGAGCACTTCGCCGTGATCGACCCAGCGGATCCCTCCTGGACGCTCGTACTGGACTGGTTGGAGGGACTCGACCGGTAAAGCCGGGGCGCCTGAGAAGCGCCGGGGGCGCGTCATGTCATGTAGTCGTAGGCTGGTGTCGTGGGGGAGACAAGGCAGGAGAGCGGTAATTGGCTCTCGCGTCGACTCCGCCGGCTGATGGCGGATCCGAACCAGCTCGATGCCGAAGATCTGCTCTCCGAAGTGCGCATGAGCGCCGGGTGCGAGCAGGTGTCCCAATGCCATCGCGGGAAGGTCATGACGGTGACCGGACGGTTGAGGGCGGTGGTCTACCTGCCGCAGGGCAGCGTGCCGACTCTGGAGGCCGAGCTCTACGACGGCTCCGGGTCGGTGGTCCTGGTATGGCTCGGCCGACGCCAGATCACCGGAATCGAACCAGGTCGCACGCTGACCGCCCGTGGCCGAATCGCTGAGAACCAGGGTCGCAGTGTCATGTACAACCCCTGGTACGAACTGAGCCCCGCGTGAGGGGTTCGGGTGCCTGAGCCCGCCCAGCCCGCCGAGTCCGCCCAGCCCGCCAAGAAGAACCGTCCCTCCCTCGACCGGCAAACGATCATCAACCAGATCGGCGGAGTTCGCGGCCTGTTCGATTCAGGACTTCCGATTCTCGTGTTCGTCACGGTCAACGCCTTCACGTCCCTGCAGGTGGCTGTGTGGAGCGCTCTGGGGACAGGTGCGCTGCTTCTTGCCGTGCGCCTGGCACGACGAGAGAAGCTGCAACAGGCGATCTCGGGATTCCTGGCCGTTGCCATCGCCGCATTCATCGCTGCGCAGACTGGCGAGGCACGTAATTTCTTCTTGCCCCAGCTGTGGACCACCGCCGCATACGGCCTTGCCTTCCTCGTCTCGGCGGTGGTTCGTTGGCCACTCGTCGGAGTGATCGCCGAATTCCTCTCACCGACGCAGGGATTGAAGGACTCCAAGGCATGGCGATCGAATAGCACTCTGATGTGGACCTACACCTGGTTGACACTTCTGTGGGCCGCGGTCTATCTCCTGCGGATCGCCGTGCAGGGGTCGCTGTATCTCGCGAACGAGGTGACGTTGCTCGGTACGACCCGGCTCGTCATGGGCTGGCCACTGACCGCTCTCGAGGCACTGCTGACCGTTTACGTCGTTCGGCGGGTCCGACGCCGGGTCAGTCCCGCCGAGGTTTGCGACCCTCCGGCCGAGTCGGCGTGAGAATCTGTTGCAGCTCCTCCTCGACCTCTTCGGAGGCCACAAAGAGCAACTCGTCGGCTGCCTCGAGTGGTTCATCCGGGTTGGGCACGATCACCCGCTTGCCGCGCAGCACCGTCACCAGAACCGCATCTCGGGGTAGCGGTAGGTCGCCCACCGACTTGCCGACGTAGGGCGTGCCCTCGGCGAGAGTGACCTCGACCAGGTTGGCCTGACCGTGCCGGAAGGTCATCAGCCGCACCAGGTCTCCGACTGTCACCGCCTCCTCTACGAGGGCGGCCAACACCCGCGGCGAGGACACCGACACGTCCACACCCCAGGACTCGTCGAAGAGCCACTCGTTGCGCGGATCGTTGACCCGGGCCACGACCCGAGGGACGGCAAACTCGGTCTTGGCCAGCAGCGACACCACGAGGTTGACCTTGTCATCGCCAGTCGCAGCGATGACGACATCGCAGCGGGACAGCTCGGCATCCTCGAGCTCAGCGAGCTCACACGCGTCGGCTTGAACCCATTCCGCGTCTGGGACCTCGGCGGTTCGCATCGCCGAGGCCTTGCGTTCGATCAGCAGGACGTCATGCCCGTTGTGGACAAGTTCCTGGGCGATCGAGCGGCCTACCGCACCCGCCCCGGCGATGGCTACCCGCATCAGTGAACTGTCTCAGGCGCTGCCGCGGCGCGGGCGGCGACGTCGTCGGAATCGGCTGCGCGGGCGAGGACTACTACTTGGTCACCGGACTGCAGAACAGTGTTCAGGGTCGGCAGAAC
>JACCUF010000298.1 GCA_013811975.1 Geodermatophilaceae bacterium
CCGGTTCAGGCGCGTGGATGGGCTTGGCGGTAGACCGCCTTGAGCCGTTCGGCGCTGACATGGGTGTAGATCTGAGTCGTCGCGAGGCTCGCGTGGCCGAGGAGTTCCTGCACGCTGCGTAGGTCCGCCCCACCTTCGAGTACGTGTGTGGCGGCACTGTGCCGCAGACCGTGCGGACCAATATCCGGAGTGTCCGGGACCGCTGCAACGGCCGCGTGCACGATCCTCCTGGCCTCGCGCTGGCCGAGCCGGCCACCCTGGCGGCCGAGCAACAAGGCCGAGCCGGACTGGGCAGCAGCCACGGTCGGTCGGCCGGTGCTGAGGTAGGCATCCAGGGCGTGTTGGGCCGGCAGACCGTACGGGGTCACGCGTTCTTTGCTGCCCTTCCCGAAGACGCGAACGACCCGTCGACCCGGGTCGATGTCGGCGAGATCCAATCCGACCAGCTCGCTGACGCGGATCCCACAGCCGTAGAGCAGTTCCAGGACGAGCCGGTCTCGCCTACCGAGGGCACGGTTGATCGCGTTGTCAGTGCGGCTGCCTGTCCGCGCCGCCTCTCCGCCGTCGAGGTGGTGGTCGCGGTCGTGGACTGCATCGGCTGACCCGCGCCGGCCGACGGCGTCGACCACGGCCCTGGCCTGGTCGACATTCAGGATCTCCGGCAGTGACCGGTGCGTACGCGGGCTGGCCAGGCGCACCCCCGGATCGACCAAGATCCAGCCTGCCGCGCGGGCATGAGCGGTGAACGTGCGGGCGGCTGCTGCTCTCCTGGCCAGCGTGGAGCGGGCCGCCCCCGAGGTCTGTTGCTGGGCAAGCCAACTGCGCAGCACGCCGAGGTCCAAGCCGGTCAAGTCGTTCTCACCATGCCGGGCGAGGTGTTCCAACAGACCGCCGATATCGCCGCGGTAGGCGCGGATCGTGTGTGCAGAGAGGTTGCGGGTCAGAGCAAGTGAGTCGAGGAAGGCATCGAGTGCGTCGGCCATTTCTGCAGGCAGCTCAGTACTGCCCGACGGCACAGGATGACGGTTCACGCGTTGACCGTCGGGCAGCAGTCTTGCCTGGTCAAGCGACCACGCCGCACAGTGCGCGCCGCGCGCTTTCCGCCGTCCGTCAGCGCACCAGTGACACAAGAACCGGGATCGCGGCGTCCCGGAAGTCCGACGTCACCCGGCCGTCCTGTGGGACGAGTTCCCGAAGGAGGTCACGCGCCTCGTTGCCCTGATCGAAGACCGGCAGCTCCGCGATAGCGCGCAGCGAGGCGAGCACCTGCTCTGCGGCCGAGCCGATGCTGCTCGGGTCACCCTCGACGTCGGCGACGAGGTCTTGCAAGGCGCGGTACGAGGCGGGGTCGGCCAACTCCTCCAACATGGGCACCGCGGCCGTCTCAAAGGCCTCGCTCAATTCGCCCTTCGCCACGCCGTCAGTCACGCTTTGCAGCAGATCGGCAGCACTCGCGGCCGTCTGGTCAGCGGGCACCTGATGGTCGAGGGCGACCAAGGGATCGAGCAGCGCCGGTCCGCCCGAGCCTATCGCGAGCGGGTCCGCGGCGACGAGTTCCACGAGGTCAACGAGTCGCTCGGGTCTGGCCACGCGGTCGAGCACCTCCTGGACCCGCTGCCCGACCTCAGCACGGAGGTCTCCGGCTGAGACCGCACCGCCGATGGAAGTGTTGGCCGCGACCGCGGCCGATTGCCGTAAAGCGCCGTCGAGGAGCTCCACCCCCCGCAGGCTCTCGAGCACCTGGTCGGCCCCCGGTCCTACGCGGTCAGGATCGCGCATCGCCAGCTCAGTGAGGGCGGCGATCGTCAGGCGCAGCTGCACGATCGGCGTCACCGCAGTAGCGGGTAACGCTGGCAGGTCGGACGAGTCCGTCGACTGTCCGGACGAATCCGTCGATTCTGCGGGATCCGCGGCCCCGGGACCAGCGGGCGGCTCGCCATCGGCGGCGCGGACGATCAGGAAGGCGGCCAAGCCAAGGACGACAGCGACTGAGAGGCTGGCCCACGCGAGCCATGTGCGGCGGCGCTGAGACTTCGGCGAGCGGCGTCGGACGGGTGCAACGGCCGCTGCGGGTCGGCCGGGACTGAGCGGCTCGGGACTGAGCGGCTCGGGACTGAGCGGCACGGGACTGAGTGGCACGGGACGGGGCGGCACGGGACGGAGGGGCAACGGTGCGACCGGCGAGTTGTTGGCCGGGGGGGCCACCTCCGCGGCGGCCGGTCGCGCAGCCTGGCTTATCGGACTGCCTTCCCCGACATGCAGCACAGCGGTGCCGGCGGAAGCATCGGGGTTGATGGCGCCCGCCGGCAGAGGCGACGGCACGGTTGCCACCCGGCTCACCGCGGACGTAGCGACCTCGGCCAGCGCCGTCGCTAACTGGGCCGCCATGATCCGCTTGGCGGGGTCGCGCTCGAGCAACCCCGCGAGCACGGGTTGGAGAGGTCCGGCGCGGACGTAGGGTGCG
Source organism: Geodermatophilaceae bacterium (assembly GCA_013811975.1). Taxonomy (GTDB): domain Bacteria; phylum Actinomycetota; class Actinomycetes; order Mycobacteriales; family Geodermatophilaceae; genus JACCQS01. Next base: position 2,465 of record JACCUF010000298.1, read on the forward strand.
TGCTCGCCGACCATCACCGCGGTGAGCGTGGCCATCGGATCGTCGCCGTCATAGGGCGGATGACCCTCTACCGCAGTGAAAAGGGTCGCCCCGAGCGACCAGAGATCCGAAGCTGGGCCTGGCACATCACCTCGGGCGCGCTCCGGGGCGATGTAGCCGGGCGAGCCGATCAACAGTCCGGACGAGGTCAGGCTTGAGTCCCCCGGTGCGGAGGCGATCCCGAAGTCGGTGAGGAAGACCCTGTCGGGCGAGGCTTCGTCGTCAAGTCCGAGCAGCACGTTCGAGGGCTTCACGTCCCGGTGGACGATGCCGCTCGCGTGGGCCGCTCGTAGGGCGCCGAGCACGGCGAGCCCGACCCGGGCGGTGCGCTGCGGCGACAGCGGCCCGTCCCGACGGATGACCTCGGACAGCGTCTGCGCCGGGACGTACTGCATCACGACGTAAGTCGCCGAGCCGTCCTCGACGACGTCGTGGACGGTGACGGCGCAGGGGTGGTCGAGCTGGGCAGCAGCGCGGGCCTCTCGCCGAATGCGCTCACGCAGGACGGCGCGATCTGCGGCGGAAGCTCCAACTGGGAAGGCAACTTCTTTGACGGCAACGTCGCGACCCAGCACGACGTCCTTCCCGCGCCAGACCGTGCCCATCCCGCCGGACCCGAGCCGCTCGTGCAATCGGTACCGATTCGCAACGACGCGTTCGACGCTGTCCAGGCTGCTGGCCACCTGCCGAGGCTACGCCCTACGTGCTCGAATCCGCCGCGACAGAAATTGGCGCTGAAGGAGGTCTAACAACCCGGCACATGTAGCGATACCCACGTCCCCTCTCGCGAGAGACTCCCGCGCCGCGCCGTCCCTAGCTCGAGCGCACGAGGCGCCATGTCCCGTCGGCGTACTCGACGAAGCCTCTGGTCTCCAGCGCCGGCAGTGCGGACAGCACCTCGCGCACGCTGAGGCCTGCCGCACGGGCGATCTGGTCCGGCAGCATGGGCCGCCTGCGGGGCAATGCCTCCAACGTGCGTGCCTGAACCCCGGACAGGGCATCGCGAGCCGTGTCGGGGCCGCGGACCAGCGGTGCAAGATCGACACCGAGTTGCCCGATCTCCTCGATGACGTGCTCGACCCCGGTCACCAACCGAGCCTCGGTGTCCCGCAACAGAACATGCGTGCCCACCGACATCGCCGAGGTCACCGGGCCCGGAACCGCCATGACCGGGCGGCCGAGTTCCTGAGCCCGTCCGGCGGTATGGCGTGCCCCGGACCGCGCCGAGGCCTCGACCACGACGCAACCGACACTGAGCGCCGCGATCAGCCGGTTCCGGATAAGGAAACGATGACGGTAGGGCGCACATCCGGGTGGCCACTCGCTGACCAGCAGACCGTCCTGGGCGATGCGCTCGAACAAGGCGGCGTGCGCCGCGGGATAGCTGCGATCGATGCCTCCGGCCAATACCGCGACCGTTGGTGCACCAGCGCTCAGCGCCCCCCGATGGGCGGCTGCATCGATTCCGAACGCACCGCCAGAGACCACTGTCCAGCCACGCTCGGCGAGTTCGAAGGCAAGCTGAGCGGCCTGCTCCCCGCCATAGGATGTGGATGCTCGGGAACCCACGATCGCCACGGCCCGCCCGGTCAGCTTCGCCAGATCGCCGTGGCCACGCACCCACAAAGCCAGCGGCGGGGCCAATCCCTGCACGCCCATGGCGGTTGCCACTGTCATCGCATGAAGGGGCTCCGCAGGCCATTCCCGATCTCCGGGAACCAGGAGTCGAGCGCCGATGGAGACTGCCGCGGCCAGGTCCGCCGAAACCCGGTCCTCGTCGTATCGAGCGCCCACCAACGCCTGCACCTCTGTCGGCGCACGCGCTGAGCGCAACGAACACATCGCCGCGATCGGCCCGACCGACCCCACATACGCGTGCATCAGCGCATCACCTGGCTCGACCGCTCGAGTGAGCCAGGCCCGCGCACTGCGCGCAGCGTCAACGCCAGCCGCGCACTCCTCCGGTTGCACACTCATCCGATCCTCCGAAGTCGGAGCCCGACAGCGGTATCCACCTCAGCCGTGCTCGGACTGGTCAGGCCGGTCAAGTCAGCAAGAGTCCAGGCAACGCGCAGCACCCGGTCGAAACCACGGACGGACAGCAGCCCTCGATCGAGTGCCATCTCCGCGCTGGCCAGCGTCGCCCGAGGCAGCCTCAGCCGCTCGCGCAGAACCGCGCCGGGCACCTCGCTGTTGAGGTGCCTGCTCCATGCCGACAACCTCTCCCCGGCCGCCG
>JACCUF010000335.1 GCA_013811975.1 Geodermatophilaceae bacterium
ATCAACTGCAATCCGGATCTCAGTGCGTACGACCGGATAGTGCCGTGCGGGATCAGCGACGCGTCGGTGACCTCATTGAGCAAGGAGCTCGGCCGTGAGGTCACCGTCGAGGAGATCTTGCCCCTGATCGAGCACCGGCTCGGAGAGGTACTTTCCCCGGAACACGCCCGCGCGGCCTGACCGGAGTCAACCGCTCGGGGTCACGGCTCTACGGTCGAGGACGGCGCAGAAGTATCCGCAGTCGTGGAGGCTTCGGGTTCGGCTGTCGGGGACGAGGATGTGGGACGGGGCTGGGCTGTTGATGTCTGACTCTGTTGGGGTGCGTTGCCCGTGCTCTCGATGATGTCCACAATGCGCTGTTCGTACGCGGTGAGCCGGGCCTGCAGTTGTGAGAGCGGAACGCCTTCGGCCATGCCGGCCTCGCTGAGGGGGCCGTCCAGAGTGATCACGAGTTGGGTCGCAGTGCGTAGGTGACGCAGCCTCACCTTCGCAAACCTGAGATCGATGCAGACTGGGCCCCGTGCCAACAGACTCCGACGTATTCGACAGCCACCTCGCGGCCTGGGACGAGTACCTCACGACACCTTGGGCGCGGATCCGGTACGACGTAGTGGCTCATGTCCTCGACGAGACGATCGCGAGACTCGGCCCGGGTCCTCTGCGGGTGCTGGATCTCGGCGGCGGTGATGGTGCCGACTCGATCCGGCTCGCGGCCGCGGGTCACGAGGTCACGAGGTCACGATTGTCGACCAGGCATCCGGAATGGTCGAGCGGGCACGCACACGCGCCGAGCTGCTTGGCTGTGCCGACCGAATGCGAACCGTCGAGTCCGACCTCCTCGGCTGGCGACTCGATGCGGCATATGACCTCGTCCTGTGCCACTGCGTCCTACCGTACTTAGACCAAGGCAGCGAGCGACGGGTGTGGCAGCTGTTGCGGGAAGCCGTGCAGCCTCAAGGGGCGGCGTCGGTGATCTCCACCAACCCCGTCTCAGAGGTGCTGAGTGCGGTGCACCGTGACGGTGATGCAGAACTAGCGCTCCGCCGTTTCGACGGCCAGGCGGTCTATACGAGTATTTTTCATCACAAGATCCGCTCGCTGCAGCGCAAGGACGCCGAGGACGTTGCGGTTAAGGCCGGCTTCGAAGTGACCCGTCGGATCGGCCTACGGGTAGCGGTCGACCTGCTGCCGGACGGTCCGGCCAAACATGACCCTGGCGCTATCCAGCCATCCTCGAACTCGAGCTCGCGCTGGCCGAGCAAGAGCCCTATCTCGACGTGGGACGAGCCTGGCAGCTCCTGCTGCGTTGACGGCGCCGGTTATTCGCCGAGCGGTCAACCGAGAACGAAGTTGACGAGCTTCCCCGGGACAGAGATGACTCGGCGTACCTGGGCGCCTTCCAAGTGAACGATCACGTTGGGGTCCTGACGAGCCGCCGCCTCCATCGCCGCCGCATCAGCATCAGCCGGAACACCGACGCTGCCACGCAGCTTCCCGTTGACCTGCACGGCAATCTGCACCCTTTCATCAACCAGGTACCGTGGATCCGCGAGCGGGAAGTCAGTGCGCGCCAGGGACTCCGGATGCCCCAGTCGGGACCACAGCTCCTCGGCGATGTGCGGAGCAAGTGGCGCGATCATCAGCACCAGGGGCCCGACCAGGTCCCGCGGAACGGGCCGGCCAGCGTAGGCCTGGGTGGCGTGGTTGACCAACTCGGTGACGCGGGCGATCGCGATGTTGAACCGCAGCGACTCCATGCCGCCCCGGACCCCTTCGATGACGCGATGCAGGATCGGCAGGCTGGCTGAATCGACTGGATGCTGACTGACGCGGACCTCACCGGTCTGCTCGTCAATGACCAGGCGCCACAGGCGCTGCAGCAGGCGCAGCATGCCGATGACCGCCTTGGGGTCCCATGGACGTGACTGATCCAGCGGCCCCGTGAACATCTCGTAGAGGCGGAAGGTGTCAGCCCCGTAGTCGGCGAAGATGTCGTCCGGTGTGATCATGTTCTTGAGGCTCTTGCCGATCTTGCCGAACTCCTGCCGTACGGCGGCATCGTCGTAGTAGAAGCCGCCGACGCGCGACTCGACCCGTGACGCATCGACGTACATGCCGCGGGCATCGGTGTAGGCCGGCGCCTGCAACATTCCCTGGTTCACCAGCCGGCGGAACGGCTCACTGCTGGAGACGTGTCCCAGGTCGAACAGCACCTTGTGCCAGAACCGGGCGTACAGCAGGTGCAGCACAGCATGTTCCGCGCCACCGACGTACAGATCGACACCGCCGGAGTCGCCGTCCTCGCGCGGGCCCATCCAATACTTCTCGATAGCCGGATCGCAGAACACCGTCTCGTTGCGTGGATCCAGGTAGCGCAACTCATACCAGCACGATCCCGCCCAGTTGGGCATCGTGTTGGTCTCCCGGCGGTAGGTCCTGACGCCATCTCCCAGATCCAGCTCGACCGAGAGCCATTCGGTGGCGCGGGCCAGCGGTGCCTCGGGCTCACTGGTGACATCGTCGTCAGGGAAGGTCCGCGGGGAATAGTCCTCGACATCGGGCAGCAACACCGGCAACGCCTCGTCAGGCACCGCGATCGGCCGGTCGACGTCCTCACCGTCAACCGGATACACGATCGGAAACGGCTCGCCCCAGTACCGCTGCCGGGAGAACAACCAGTCCCGGAGGCGGTAGGTCGTCCGAGCCTCCCCGTGACCACCCCCGACCAGCCAGCCGAGCATCGCCGCCTTGGCCTCGGCCACGGCCATCCCGTTCAGGTCCAGGAAGTCATTGGCCGAGTTGATCGCCGGACCCGCACCGGTGAACGCCTTGCCCTCGAACCCGTCCGGCGGCGCCACCGTGCGCACGATCGGCAGGTCGTAGGCCTCGGCGAACTCCCAGTCCCGCTCGTCCTGACCCGGCACCGCCATGATCGCGCCGGTGCCGTACCCGGTCAGCACGTAATCGGCGATGAAGATCGGGATCCGATCCCCGGTGGCCGGATTGGTGGCGTAGGTGCCGAGGAAGACCCCGCTCTTGACCCGCTGGTCGGTCTGTCGTTCCAGCTCAGAGCGTCGGCTCGCAAATTTCTGGTACGCCGCGACGGCGTCGGCGGGTGACCCTCGGTCGCCTCGCCACGAGGCGGAGATCCCGAGCGGCCATTCCGCGGCGGTCAGCTCCTCGACCAGCGCGTGCTCTGGCGCCAGCACGAGGTAGGTTGCGCCGAACAGCGTGTCCGGCCGAGTCGTGAAGACCTCGATCGAGGGAGCTTTCCCGATCGGCAAAGCAGACTTGAAAGAAATGATCGCCCCGATCGAGCGGCCGATCCAGTTGCGCTGCATGAGCTTGATCGACTCAGGCCACTCGAGAACATCCAAGTCGGTCAGCAGCCGTTCGGCATACGCAGTGATCCGCATCTTCCACTGCCTGAGAGGGCGCCGGAAGACGGGGAAGTTACCCCGCTCGCTGCGGCCGTCGGCGGTGACCTCTTCGTTGGACAGGACCGTCCCCAGGCCTGGACACCAGTTGACCGGCGCCTCGCTCACGTACGCCAAGCGGTGCGCGTCCACGACCGAGTTGCGTTGTCGCGCCGTCAGATCCGGCCATGCCACGCCGTACGGGTTGGTGCCCGGCTCAGGTTGCCGGGTGCCCGCATCCAGCTCGGCCACCAGCGCTTCGATTGGAAGGGCTCGATCGGAATCACCGTCGTAGAAGGAGGCGAAGATCTGCTTGAAGATCCACTGGGTCCATTTGTAGTAATCGGGATCCATCGTGGAGACCGACCGCCGGGTGTCGTGGTCCAGCCCCAACCGACGCAGCTGTCGTCGGATCGTGACGATGTTCTGCTCGGTCGTGACGCGGGGATGCTGCCCGGTCTGTACGGCGAACTGCTCGGCGGGCAGGCCGAACGCGTCGAAGCCCATCGTGTGCAGGACGTTGTGCCCGCGCATCCGCATGTATCTCGAGTAGACATCCGTACCGATGTAACCCAACGGGTGACCTACATGCAGTCCCTCGCCGGAGGGGTAAGGAAACATGTCGTTGACGAACAGCTTCGGCCGTTCGTTGGCTCGCTCGGCGAATCCGTCCGAGAGTTCACCGACCGGGTTGGGTGCTGCGAATGTTCCCTCTGCGGCCCAACGGTCCTGCCAAGTCTGTTCTATCCGCCCGGCCAACGCAGCCGTATAACGATGCGGCGGGATATCAAGATCGACTGCCGGGTTCGAGACCGGTGCCTGACTCATCGTGGAAGCTCCTCACGGCTGTATCCGGACAACAAAAAGCCCCTCGCAGGGAGGGGCTGCCGTGCTGGGCTGGTCATCAGGACCTCAGGCTCAGCACGGCCTCGGAAGGAGCGAGAACCGTCGCACCCGGCGAACTATACCGAGCCGGCAACACTGACACTTCAAGGCGCTGGCGGAGGTGCTGTGGGCGTCAGCGGGCAGACAGGGCAAGATGGTGCCCAGAGGTTTGTCTCACCTGGAGGTGGAGCGTGTTCGGAAGGAAGAGCCGAGGTCAGGTCATCGGCGAAGAACTGTCCGAGGGGTTCAGTCACGTGCGCGCCGCGGCCAATGAGGCCACCAAGGCCGCTGCCGACGCGCTCGCCCCCCGGGTCGAAGCCGCTCGCGGCGCTGTGAGTCCTCGGGTCGAGGCCGCGCGGGACGCCCTGACGCCTCGCGTCGAGGCGACGCGGGGAGCCATTGTCAAGGGCTTCGATTCGGCCAGGGAGCAGGCCGAGGACCGGCTTTCTGCAGCGCGCGAGCAGGCCGACTCCAAACGCGCAGACATCGCCGAGCAGAGTCGCCGGAAGGCCAAGAGAACTGCGAAGCTGATCCAGAAGAATGCCCAGAAGAATGCCAAGCAGGCCAAGAAGATCAAAAAAGCGGCCGTCGGCGCTCGCAAGGACGCCAAGGCGGCGGTAGCCGATGCCAAGGCGCAGGCCAAGGCAGCCGCTAAGGGAGCCCGACCCGAAGCGCGGAACAAGCGTCGCCGGTGGCCATGGCTGCTGGCCATCGCCGGTGTCATCGGAGCGGTCGTGGCAAAGAAGCGCGCCAAGACTGACGATGATCTCTGGGGAGCCCCGTCGGACTCCCCTGTCCGCGGCTACACCGAAGACCCGCAGCCAAGTAGCGTCCCGACCATGGACAACGACGTCGACGACAAGGCCAACGACCCGCAGGCCGACCTACCAGCGACCGAGGACCCGTACCCCAACACAGTCGCCGACGTCGACGGCACCATCGCCGAGAAGACCGATGACTACAAGGCCGTCGCTCCGATGAACGACGGCCCACTGCACGGCAAGCTCGCCGACTCCGCGCACGAAACCGGCACCTCGGTCGGCGACTCACCGTCGGCCCAGGAAGAGACCTGGTCGGAAATTATCGATGCAACCCAGGACAACGACGACGCCGGCAATACTGTTGAGGCCGCCAAGCATGCTGCCGCAGAGGACAAGCCGGCGACCAAGCGGTCCAAGAACTCCTAGGCTCGTCTGGCCACACGACCGTCAGGTTCCAGGCGTAGGCTCGCGCGAGTGACAACTTCGGCCCGCGTGGAGCCCGACGGTCGTCGGATGTTGCGACTGGAAGTACGCAATGCTCAGACCCCGATTGAACGCAAGCCTGCCTGGATCAAGACCCGGCTGCGTACCGGACCCCAGTTCCAACAGCTGAAGTCGCTGGTCAAGAGCGAAGGGCTGCACACGGTCTGCGAAGAGGCCGGCTGTCCCAACATCTATG
>JACCUF010000342.1 GCA_013811975.1 Geodermatophilaceae bacterium
CCGGTGTGCACCGGGATCGGGAACGGCTCCGCCGGCGGCAGACCCGGTCCGAATTTCCCGTCGACCAGCAGTGCCCATACGTTGCCGAAGCTCACTTGCCCGACGAGGTCCTCGATATCCACCCCGCGGTAGCGAAGTGAGCCCCCGTCCTTATCGGGCTCGGCGATGTCGGTCTCGAAGGCGATGACGCCCTCCAGACCGGGTACGAAATCGTCAGACATCGGGGAGTCTCCCTGGTGTTGGGCTGGTTTCTGGCTGGACGGCGGTGGCTGGCTTCGAGGATGGCGGCGGCTCCCGGTCCTGCTCAACCTACCGTTCGGGGGCGCGCCGGTCGCGCCCGGACTCACGCTGGAACCGGCAGCACCGCACGGTCCGAACCCGCAACGCTGGCCGGGCAACGTCAGTGCAAGCATGAGGCAGTGAGCCGAGAGGGCGGGGGACCTGACCCCAACGGGCTGCGGATCGAATACCCGGACAGCGGACTCACCGAGGACCAGCTCGCCGACACCTGGCTCGAGCAGTTCCGGAGCTGGTTCGCCGATGCGGTGAATGCCGGCATCCCCGAGCCCAACGCTGTGGTGCTGGCGACGGTCGGCACGGATTCGATGCCGGCGGCACGGCTGGTGCTGATGAAATCCTTCGACGAGTCCGGGATCGTTGTCTTCACCAACGGCTACTCGGCGAAAGGCCAGGAGCTCGCGGCCAATCCCTTTGCCGCACTTGTCTTTCCGTGGCATTCGATGCATCGCCAGGTGCGGATGAGCGGGCCGGTCGAGGTCGTCGACGAGGCGGCATCGGATGCCTATTTCGCCGGCCGCCCTTACGGCGCCCGGATCGCGGCCCGGGTCAGCCGCCAGTCTCAGGTGATCGCGGCCCGTAGCGACCTGGAGCGGGACTGGGTCGCGCAAGCCCGCGCGTACCCGGAAGGTGGGGACGTACCCCGGCCGCCCGGGTGGCAGGGCTACCGGGTGCGTCCGGAGTCGGTGGAGTTCTGGTCGGGCCGGCAGAATCGGCTGCACGATCGGCTGCGCTTTCGTCGGACCGAGGACGGTTGGGTCACCGAGCGCCTCGCTCCGTGAGAGCTCCCCACCCGTGCGGGAATCTGACGCCGGTGAGCTGCGGGTGACTTGGTGAACTGGCTGCGGCGGCTGGCGGTCGACACGACGCCGCTCCAGGTTCCGGCGTTCAAGCGACTGTTTCTGGGCACCGTCGTGACGGTGATCGGCACCCAGATGACCCTGGTGGCGGTGCCGGTGCAGGCCTATCTGCTCACCGGATCGTCCCTGATCGTGGGCTTGACCTCCATCGTCGCGCTGGTGCCGTTGGTCATCTTTGGGCTGCTCGGTGGCGCGATCGCCGATGCCATGGATCGTCGATTGCTCCTGTTGATCACCAGCACGGGAGCCGCGCTGACCGCGATCGGCCTGTTTCTGCAATCACTGTTGCCCGGGGGTGGATCGCTGGCGGTGCTCTGGGTCCTGGTCTTCTTCCAGTCGGCCTGCTTCGCGGTGAATGCTCCGACCCGTAGCGCGACTATCCCGGCACTGGTCGGTCTGGCCCGGGTACCGGCCGCGAATGCGCTCAACATGACGGTCACTCAAGCCGGCATCATCGGCGCTCCATTGATCGCCGGCCTGCTGATCGGGGCCGGAGACCTGCAGCTGACCTATGCCGTGGACGCTGTCGGTCTGCTGATCGCGCTGCCTCTGCTGCGCGGCCTGCCACCGCTGATGCCCGACGGCGGCGGCGGAGGAATCAACTTTTTGGGGGCGGTCCGCAGTGTCGGCGAAGGCTTCGCTTTCTTGCGTACCCAGCCCGTTCTGCTGATGACCTTCGTCGTGGACATCATCGCGATGGTCTTCGGCTGGCCAAGGGCGGTTCTGCCGGAATTGGCCGACACCACCTTCGCCGGCTCCTCGAACGCGCTGGGTTGGCTGTTCGCCGCGACCTCGATCGGCGCGGTCCTCGCCGGAGTCCTGTCCGGACCGGTGGCCCGCGTTCAGCGGCAGGGTGCGGTGATTCTCGCCGCCATCGCGGTCTGGGGGATCGCCGTCGCCTTCTTCGGTGTGACCACCTCGCTGCTGTGGGCGGTGTTCTTCCTCGCCCTGTCCGGCGCAGCGGACATGGTCAGCGCGGTGCTCCGTACGTCGATCCTGCAGTCCGGTGCGCCGGACGCGATGCGCGGCCGCATGCAGGGAGTGTTCATAGTGGTGGTGGCCGGAGGCCCTCGGTTGGGTGACCTTCGCGCTGGGGCGATGGCAGCAGCGGTGTCGATCCCCGCCACGATGGTCGGCGGTGGCCTGTTCATCGTCCTGACGATGCTGCTCGTGGCAATCGCGGTACCGACCTTCCGGCGGTACCGATCCGACGGCCGCGCCCCCGAGCGTTAACCCCGGCTGACTAGGGTCGGGCCACATGCTGGAATTCGACGGACTGCGCAAGTCTTACGGCACGAATCTGGTGCTCGACGACGTCAGTTTCGCTGTGGCCCCGGGTCAGATGTACGGCTTCTGCGGCGCCAACGGGGCCGGCAAGACTACGACGATGCGGATCGCCCTGGGCTTGGCCCGGGCCGATGCCGGCCAGGTGCGCTGGGCCGGCCGGACGGTCGATCTCGAGGTACGGCGCCGGATCGGCTATATGCCCGAGGAACGCGGCCTCTACCCGAAGATGCCGGCGGCTGAGCAACTCGAGTACTTCGCCCGGCTGCACGGCATGAACGCCGCGGCGGCTAAGAAGTCCGCCGCGGAACTGCTCGACGGCATGGGCCTGGGGGAGCGCTCCAAGGATGCGCTCGAGAAGCTCTCACTCGGCAACCAGCAACGGGTGCAACTGGCCGCTGCGCTGGTCAGCAATCCCGACGTGCTCATCCTTGACGAGCCCTTCTCCGGGCTGGATCCGACCGGGGTTGATGCGTTGGCTGGCAACCTCGCCGAGCGCCGCTCCCGCGGCGTACCGGTGCTGTTCTCCAGCCACCAACTCGACCTCGTGGAGCGGCTCTGCGATGCCGTAGGAATCCTCGCGGGTGGGAAAATGGTCGCATCCGGAACCGTGGATCAGCTTCGCGAGCGTGAGGCCGACCGGCAGCTGCGGGTGGTCATCCCTGGCTGCGACGGGGGCTGGGCACGTGAACTCGACTTCGCTCATGTGGCCTCCGATCGAGACGGGGAGGTGCTGCTGCAACTCGATGATCCCAGTCGTGACCAGGACGTGCTCTCGGCGGCCATGGCGGCCGGTTCGGTGGCCCAGTTCGGCTGGCGGCAGCCCACTCTGGTGGAGATATTCCGGGAGGCGGTGGCAGCCTGAGTGCCGTCGGCGCGAGCACAGAGAACTCAAGTTATGACCGTACGGGGGATGTGCGGATGACCAGCTCACGGATCGTCGGATTGATCGCCCGGCGGGAGATCCGCACGCGGCTCAAGGACAAGGGCTTCATCGCCTCTTCGATTTTCATCATCGTGCTGATCATGGGCTCGGTCGTGTTCCAGGTACTGATCCAGTCGGGGGCAAGCAACGTCTCCGTGGGCGTCGTCGGTGGGCCACAAAAACTTTCATCGGCGATAACAGAACAGGCTGCGGTGTTCGGTCTGGACGCCTCGGTCACCGAGTACGACGACGAGGCCGACGCTCGCCAGGCGGTGGAGAGCGAGGAGATCGACGCCGCCGTCATCGACGGCGAGTCCGTAGTCGTCAACGAGTCGCTGGACGACAGCCTGGGAGCGGCCATCTTCGGCGCTGTCAATGGCTTGGTACTCGCCGAGCGACTGGCCGATGCCGGTGTCGAACCCGACATCCTGGCGCCGGTTTCCCTGGATGTGTCGGCACTGCAACCGGCGGCGGACGAGGCAGACGAGAAGGGGCTGGTGGCCTTCATCTCCATTCTGCTTCTCTACACGCTGCTGATCTTCTTCGGGCAGTTCATCGCCCAGGGGGTCGTGGAAGAGAAGGCCAGTCGGGTCATCGAGGTTCTCCTGGCCGCGGTCAAGCCCTGGCAACTCCTGGCCGGAAAGATCATCGGACTGGGCGTGCTGGCCTTCGCGCAACTCGTCATCATCTTCGCGGCTGGGCTGGGTGGCGCGAGCGCCTTCGACGTCATCACCGTTCCTGGCGCGGCTATCGCGACCGTCGTACAGGTGCTGGGATGGTTCATTCTCGGCTTCACCCTGGTCGCTGCGTTGTTCGCCGTCTGCGGCGCGCTGGTGAGCCGTCAGGAGGACCTCCAGTCCGTGCTCCTGCCGATGACCTTGATCCTGGTCGCCGCCCTGGTGCTGGCCATCACGGCGGGCCAGAATCCGACCGGCACGCTGGCCAAGGTGACCTCGTTCATACCTGTGCTGTCGACGATGGTGATGCCGGTTCGGGTGTCTACCGGCTCCGTCGCCTGGTGGGAGATCGCCCTGTCCGTGGTCGCGATGCTGGTGGCTATCGCAGCTACGGTACGGGTGGGCGGGCGCGTCTATTCTGGCGCCTTACTAGGTAAGGGTGGCCGTGTCAAGATGAAGGATGCGCTGGCTACGGAGCGAGTTTCGTAGGCTGTCGGCCAGCACAGTCGTCCTCGAGTCGGAAGGTGTATTTACGGCTCAAGTAGGGCATTCTGGTAGCTGCATCGTTCGCTGATGAACGATGTCTACGTCTTGAAAGGACGTGACATGGAAGTAATCGGTGTAATCGTTGCCGGAATCATCATCGGTCTGCTGGGCAAGCTCGTGGCCCCGGGCGACAAGGACAACACCCCGCTCTGGGCCACCATTCTGGCGGGCATCGCAGGGGTCCTCATCGGCTGGTACCTCTCGCTGGCGCTCGGCGTCGCCGAGACCGACGGTATCGACTGGATCCGCTGGATCATCAGCATCATCGTGGCGGCGATTCTCGTCGTGATCACGGCGACTCTGATGGGCAGGAACAAGAGAAACATCACGCGCT
>JACCUF010000352.1 GCA_013811975.1 Geodermatophilaceae bacterium
GCTGCCTCACCCACTCGCCAACCGCCGGGCACGTCGAACGGATCGACGACCTCGGAGGTCGGCTCCAGGTCCAGCAGCCGAAGCAGCGCAGCCGCGGCGAGAACCTCCCGGTCGAAGAGCGCCACCAGGTCCGGCCCACGGCGTTCGACCAAGCCGGTATCGAGGTCCCCCGCGACGATGGCAGGGTCGGCCAGCAAGGCACGAAGATAACCGACATTGGTCCGTAGTCCGAGGATGACGGTGTCGGCAAGTGCGCCGCGTAGCCGTCGTCGTGCGGCCTCCCGGTCGGGTCCCCAGGCGATGATCTTGGACAGCATCGGGTCGTAGTCGGTGCCGATGACGGTCTCCACGGACAGGGACGAGTCGACCCGTACGTGCTCCCCGCTGGGCTCGTGCAGGGCGAGGACCCGTCCGGCCGACGGCAGAAATCCGCGGGCCGGGTCCTCGGCGTACACCCGAGCCTCGATCGCGTGCCCGTTCAGCGTGATGTCGGACTGCGTCAGCCCCAACGCCTGCCCGGCGGCCACCCGGATCTGGGCCTCGACCAGATCGATTCCGGTGATGAGTTCGGTGACCGGGTGCTCGACCTGCAGCCGGGTGTTCATCTCCAGGAAGTAGAACGCGCCGGGCTGGTCCGCGCTGAGAATGAACTCGACGGTCCCTGCCCCCACGTACCTGACGGAGCGAGCCGCCTCGACGGCCGCCGACCCCATCGACTCCCGCATCGCTGTATCGAGCAGCGGGGAAGGCGCCTCCTCGATGATCTTCTGGTGACGGCGTTGCAGGCTGCACTCGCGTTCGCCGAGGTGCAGCACGGTCCCATAACTGTCGGCCAACACCTGGATCTCGATGTGCCGAGGGCGGTCCACGTACCGCTCGACCAACAGCGCGTCGTCGCCGAAGGAGCTGCGCGCCTCTCGCCGGGCACCGGCGATCTCCTCCGCGAGGTCGGCCGGATCCGCGACCCGGCGCATCCCCTTGCCGCCACCACCTGCGCTGGGCTTGAGCAGCACCGGGAAACCGACCTCGTGCGAGGCGGCGATGATCGCCGCGTCGTCCATCCCGACGTCGTGCCGCCCCGGTACGACCGCAACGCCCGCCGCCTGAACGGTCTGCTTGGCTCGGATCTTGTCGCCCATCGCCTCGATCGCCGAGATCGGCGGGCCGATGAAGACGATCCCTGCCGCCGCGCACGCTCGGGCGAACTCAGCGTTCTCGGCGAGAAACCCGTAGCCGGGGTGGATTGCCTGCGCCCCGGTACGCCGGGCTGCGTCGAGAACCCGCTCGATGTTGAGATAGCTCTCCGCCGCAACCGAGCCACCGAGATGTACGGCGACGTCGGCCACCTGCGTATGCCGGGCACCGGTATCCGCATCGGAGTAGACCGCAACGGAGCGAATCCCCAAGTCGCGCAATGTTCGTGCGACCCGTACGGCGATCTCACCACGGTTGGCGATCAGCACGGTGTCGAACAACGGATGGGATGGGCGCGGCGAGCTGGTCACGATGCCCATCACATCCGGAAGACGCCGTAGCCGACGTCCTCGAGTGCAGCGTTGGCGCATGCGGACAAGGCCAGCCCGAGGACCGTACGGGTGTCCCGCGGATCGAGAACACCGTCGTCCCACAGCCGCGCGGTCGCGTAGTACGGGTGACCCTGCACTTCGTACTGGTCGCGGATCGGGTCCTTGAACGACTCCTCGTCCTCCAGGCTCCATTCCGTACCGGCCTTCTCGAGCTGTTCACGACGTACCTGGGCGAGGACCGAGGCCGCCTGCTCGCCACCCATCACCGAGATCCGAGCGTTCGGCCACGTCCACAGAAAACGCGGTGAATACCCGCGGCCGCACATGGCGTAGTTGCCGGCGCCGAACGACCCGCCGATGACGACGGTCAGTTTCGGGACGCGAGCACAAGCCACGGCGGTGACCATTTTGGCGCCGGCCTTGGCGATGCCGCCCGCCTCGTAGTCGCGGCCGACCATGAAGCCAGTGATGTTCTGCAGGAACAGCAGCGGAATGCTCCGACGGTCGCAGAGCTCGATGAAGTGCGCGCCCTTGAGCGCGGACTCGGAGAACAGGATCCCGTTGTTGGCGAGGATGCCGACCGGGTGACCGTGGATGCGGGCGAAACCGGTGACCAGCGTCTGGCCGTAAAGCGACTTGAACTCAGCGAAGCGACTGCCATCGACCATGCGGGAGATAACCTCCCGGACGTCGTACGGCGTCCGGGTGTCGGTCGGCAACACTCCGAGCAATTGCTCCGGGTCAACCGCTGGCTCCTCGGTCGGCTCGACGTCCCAAGGCCGCGGCGTGCGCGGTCCGAGCGTGCTGACGATCTGGCGGACAATCTGCAAAGCATGTGCGTCGTCGTCGGCGAGGTGGTCGGTGACCCCGCTCGTCCGGCTGTGCAGGTCTCCGCCCCCGAGCTCCTCGGCGGTGACCACCTCACCGGTCGCCGCCTTCACCAGCGGCGGACCACCCAGGAAGATCGTGCCCTGGTTACGCACAATGACTGCCTCATCGCTCATCGCCGGCATGTACGCCCCTCCGGCCGTGCACGAGCCCATGACCGCGGCGACCTGCGGAATGCCTGCACGCGACATCGTCGCTTGGTTGTAGAAGATCCGGCCGAAGTGGTCCCGGTCGGGAAAGACTTCGTCTTGACGGGGTAGGAACGCACCGCCGGAGTCGACGAGGTAGATGCAGGGCAGCGTGTTCTGCAGTGCGATCTCTTGGGCGCGCAGATGCTTCTTGACCGTCAGCGGGTAGTAAGTGCCGCCCTTCACAGTTGCGTCGTTGGCGACGATGACGCATTCCCGACCGGACACCCGGCCAACTCCGGTGATCAGTCCGGCACCCGGAGCATCCCCGTCATAGAGGTCATGGGCGGCCAACGGGGACAGCTCGAGAAAGGGCGAGGCCGGGTCCACCAGGGAATCAACGCGATCGCGAGGCAACATCTTGCCGCGCGCCAGATGCCGGGACCGGGCCTTCTCCCCACCGCCCTCGGTGACTGCCGCCAGCTGGTGGGCCAGCTCGGTGCACAGCGACTCATGCGCGGCACGATTACCGCGGAAGCCATCGCTGCCAGGGGCTGCGGCACTGGTCAACACCGGCGCGTCCACTGCTGCTCCTCACCCGGAACCTGTTGCTCGTCCGACGTCACATGTTAACAGGCGTTAACTTCGAGGTCCAGATCCGCACTCTCGAGCGGCAGCAGGGGGTCGGCGCCGTCAGGCAGCCTTCGGCCGCCGCTGCTTTCCGTGCTTCTTGCCGGCCACCTTCTCGATCTTGACCAGCTTGCGTTTCTTGACCGCGTACCCCTTGGGCAGCCGGCCCTCGGCGAGCATCCGCACCGGGCATCTGTTGCACCTCGGCTTGGACAGGCAGCAGCTCTTCTTGGGCTTGGCCACGCCGGGAGCCTAGTAGCCCTTCGACGATCACAGATCGGCCGCGAAGCTGCCACAGGCTAGATTTCTCCCGACCCGCCCGTACCCCCGACCGCGGAACACATCGCAGGAGCTAAGCCATGGCAGCGCCACGTTTCATCGCCCGGTTGAACGAACAGATCGGGAATGAGTTCGCCGCGCACCAGCAGTACCTCGCCTGTGCGATCTACTTCGATGCTCTGACGATGCCGCAGATGGCCACCTTGTTCTACGCACAGGCACTCGAGGAGCGCGACCACGCGATGATGATGATCCAGTACCTTCTCGATGCCGACGCCCAGGTCAGCATCCCCGCGATCACCGGACCCACCAACGACTTCTCGGATGTGGTCGAACCCGTACTGCTGGCCCTGGATCAGGAGAAGCGGGTCACCGAACAGATCTACGCGTTGACCGCGATCGCCCGGGAGGAGAACGACTTTGCCTCCGACCAGTTCATGCAGTGGTTCATCAAGGAACAGGTCGAGGAGGTCTCCAGCATGACCGCTTTGCTGACCGTGGTGAAGCGCTCCTCCAATGACATCGAAGCGATCGAGGACTACCTCGCACGGGAGAAGCGGGCCTCAGAGCCGGACCCGACCGCGCCCGCCATCGCCGGCGCTTGACCGTTTGGTAGCCCGAGTCTCGATGACCCCATCAACCCACGCTGACCCAGCCACTCCTGCGGACTCGCTCGCGGCCGCAACGCAGCTCTCGGATACAGCAGTGCATCGCGACGACGCGAACGGAAGTCGGGTGACCCGCCGCGACGAGATTCTCCGAGTGGCAGCCCAACTGTTCGCCGAGCGGGGATTTCACGGTGTCGGGGTCGACGACATCGGCACGGCCGCAGGTATCACCGGCCCAGGCATCTATCGGCATTTCGACAGCAAAGACGCGATCCTCGCCGAGATGTTGGTGCGGATCAGCGAGCGGCTCCTGGCCGGAGGCTTGGCCCGGGTCGAGGAGGCCGCCCAGGATCCCACGGTGGCCTTGGCCGGACTGATCGCTTGGCAGACCGACTTCGCCTTGTCGAACCCAGCTCTCATCGTCGTACAGGACCGCGACCTGGCCAACGTCGCCGACCGTGACCGGCGCCAGGTGCGTCAACTCCAGCGGCGATACGTCGAGGTCTGGGTGGACGTCCTGACCCGAATACACCCGGGAGCTGGCCAGGTGCAGATTCGGGCTCGCGCGCATGCGCTGTTCGGGCTGATCAACTCCACCCCGCACAGCGCAGGGGAGCTGGGCGCAGAAGAAATGTCACGCATCCTCACCAACATGGCGCTGGCCGCAGCCACCTCGCACTGACGTCAGTCTGCGGCGTGCCAGGCGGCCAGGAGTTCTACTTCGCGCTCGCCGCTGATCCCCGAGCGGCGGTCTCGGTCCAGGCCGAGAACCTTCTCCCATTCCAGCGTCGCAGTTGCGGTCTCCTCGGTGCTGCGCGTGCTGAGTCCGGCCTTGACCGAGGCCGAGACGTCCCGGCTCATGAATCCCGCGTAGTCCGGCAACGGTAGCCAGAGGGGCAGTGAGTCCGGGCCGGACCAGGGCGTCACCTCTTGCCGACCGAGCCAGTCAGCAGGCACCCAGGTCAGGGACACCGCGGGCCCCCCCACCGCGGCGAGCATGCCTTGAAGCACCTGGCCCCACGGCTGGGACGGCGCGATACCGTCGAAGGTGCCCACGACTCGGTTCTTCGCGCAGTGCACGATCCACTCGGCCAGATCGCGAACATCGACGTACTGCACGAGATCGTCGGGCGCGCCGGGGACGAGGACCTCTCCCCCGCGGGCCAGCCGAACCGGCCAGTAGCCGAATCGGTCAGATATGTCTCGTGGTCCGACGATCAGGCCGGCACGGCAGAGAAAGGCCTTGTCGTCCACCGCCAGCCGTACCTCGTTCTCGCAGGCAACCTTGAACGGGCCGTAGAGCTCGCGGTCGTTCTCATCGGAGCCCTCTGGCGGCGGCGATTCCATTGGCGAGGTGGTCGCCTTCTGGCCGGTGGTGCCCGGGTCGGTGTACACCGATCCGCTGGAGACATAGGTCCAGTGAGCGGCGCTGCTCCCCAGTGCTTCCAGGGCTCGGCGTACCCGGGTGGGGGACTGCCGCTCGACATCGACAACGGCGTCGTAGTTCGCATCGCCGAGCCGAGCAAGCCCTTCCGGCTGGTCACGATCTACCTGTACGAACTCGACGCCGGCTGGAGGACTCCCGGAGACCCCGCGGGCGGCGCAGGTGACCTCATGTCCGCGATCGCGCGCGACTTCGGCAATCGTGCGGGAGAGGAACACCGTCCCGCCGAGGATCAGCAGGTGCATCGGCTCTCCCGCCGTTCAGGCCGGGGGGTCGAGCCCGAGCGCCTCGGTGGCCAGCTGGTCGAGCGCCGCTTCGTCACCAGTGACTGCAGGATCCAGCCACCCGGCGACGATGATAGTGACGACGGCACCGTCGAGGCCGGAGTGGTAGGCCTCGGGAATGAGTTCGGTGGGCCCGTTGTCGATGCGCTCTCCAGCCTCCAACAGATCGTCCACATTTCCGGTCCCGTCCGAGTCGACTATGACTTTGAATTCCTCCGCAGACGCCTCGGCAGGCATCGTCACCCGCGACACGGATACCAGGACACCCACTCCATCGATCTCAGTCGTATACAGCTCTCGGATCAAGGAGGCGCAGTTCGTGGCGTCGAAGTACGCGGCTACCTCGCCGTCGGCATTACCGGCGCAGGTCTCACCGTCGCGGGAGAGAACGCGTAGATACATGTGATCGCCGACCTGCTGGATGGGCTCCGCAGTCTGCTGCGTTGTCTCGCCCGTGGCTTGCGCGTCCCCGCCATCCCCGACATCCCCGGCGTCATTTGCGCGGAGCAGGCTGAAGCCGACATACGATGCGGCGCCGACGAGTAGCAACGCTACGAGCACGGCGAGCACTCGGCGCAGGCCTTTTCCCCGGCCCGGATTGTCAGCTCGGCCGTCGCCGAGGTGGGACCGGCCGGCATAGGGCTCCTGGGCATAGGACGGGCCGGGGTCGCGGTCCTCGTAGTGGTCCTCAGCGGCGCTGAAACCACCTCGGTGCTGATCCAGTGCAGCGGGCGGCATCTCCGAGCGAGGCGACCGGTCATCGTTGGCATCACTACCGAAGATCTCTGGCCAGCCATTGTCGGCCACGTCGTCATTGGCGTGGGCCTGGCGGACCTGGGTAGGCGGCCCGCCATCGTCCGGGCGTCGCGCCAAGCTAGCCGGATCCTCGACCTGGGAGCGGCTGGCCGCAGCGGAATCGGTCGCTGTTGATGCGGCCACGGCGCTGGCCGCAGCCACCAGATCCGGACGACGCAGGATGTAGGGCGAGTACATGAAACCCTCGCTGTTGAGTTCTTCTACGGCTGGCACCCGGCCGGACGCCTCGATCGAAGACAGGGCCGCCTTGACGTCGGCAGTGGTCCATTGCCGGACGTCGGCCGCAGCG
>JACCUF010000410.1 GCA_013811975.1 Geodermatophilaceae bacterium
CAGCGTCTTGCACCCCAGCGTCGTGGGGGACACTCATGCCGGGGTTCTGGCGGTGCATTCGCTGTCCAAGCGATCGAACATGGCCGGTTACCGCGCGGGCCTGGTCGTGGGGGATCCAGGGCTGATCCGCACGCTCTGGAACCTGCGCCGTCACTCCGGTCTGCTCGTGCCGTCGCCGGTCCAGGCGGCGATGACTGCGGCATACGGCGACGACGTACATGTCGCAGAGCAGCGCGCGCGGTATGGCGCCCGACGCGAGCGGCTGGCGGCAGCGCTGACACAGGCAGGGTTTCGGATCGATCACTCCGAGGCTGGTCTGTACCTCTGGACCACTCGGCGCGAGCCCTCGATGTCCACAGTGGACTGGTTCGCTGACCTCGGGATTCTGGTCGCGCCAGGAACGTTCTACGGCCCGACCGGCGGCCAGCACGTACGGATCGCGTTGACCGCCACCGACGAACGGATAGCTGCAGCGGCTCGCCGACTTTCGTCGTGATCTTGACCTGTTGGTGACGACACGCCGAGAAATGCCGCCCGAAACCACCACCACAAGGTCAAGATCACGGTTTTGGAGGCTCAGCGCAGGAGCAAGACCGTGACTGCGCACGCCGCCGCCCACAGCACGCTGGTGAAAGTGCCGATGATGAAGCGTTCAGAGGCTCCGGCGCCGGGGGAGCGCAGCTCGGGATAGCGAGCAAGTCCTTTCACTGCCAATACGACGGCAATGCCTTCCGGCCATCCAGCAATCAGCGTGGCGGTCACCGCCAGGCGTTCCAGGGCACCGATCCAGGCGCCGCCACGAAGCACATCCTCGGCCGGCGTCGGATCCGGACGACCGGGTTCGTGAGTCCGCGGCGTCGTGCTGGCCGAGGCACGCTGGAGGATGGCGACCGTCAACGGGCCCCCGCCGGCAGCAGAGGCCATGACAGCCAAGGTCGTACAGACGATCAGAGCCAGCCGTCCGACGCTGGGAGCACTGGCGGCGACGAGGATCGCGACACCCAGAACTCCCGCCGCCACGGCCGGAAAGACGGGCGCACGGTGCCACCAACCCGGCAGCGAAACCGCGAGGACGACGCTTAGCAACGGCGCAAGCACGGCGAGCGTCATTGCCCGGCCTCGGTCAGTAGGTGCACGGCGACTGGTCGGAGGGCCACCTCGTGCCACCACCAGGCAGCGTGCAACCGCTGGCTGACGGCCTGCTTGCTGATCCCCAAGACATCTGCTGTCTCGGTCTGCGACCGCCCCTGGGCGATCAGATCGACGGCCTGCCAGCCTGCCGCAGACCGACGGCGCAGCACCGTTGCCAAGGTAACCAGAACCGCCTCGGCGTACCGGCTCGAGATGGGGTCTGGCCCCTTGACAGCGACGGCCGCGAGGCCACCCTTGGCCCGGTCGACCGCCTCTCGCGCATTCTCGAAGGCCGAACCCGAGGCCTTTCGGGTGCTGTCCGGAATCGGGGTACGGATCGAACCCAGGCCGATCCCCACGGTCCAGTAGCGAGTGCGCGCGCAGCGCAGGGTGAGGTCGAGTAGAAGTGCAGGGTCGGTGAGCACTCCCTGAACCTCGTCGCCGACGGTCCGTTCGAAGGGCAGGGCTAGTCCGTCGATCCCAGACGTGCCATCAGCCCGGTGCCGGTTGAGTTCGGCGAGCAGGTCCTCCACCCGGTCGACGTCGCGCCTGCTGCCACGCTGATCGATGTTCATGACGGCGAGCAATGCGTCCTCCCTACGGCGTCAACCACCGACAAGGATAGTACCTTGTTTGCAAGCAATCAAGCCATGAACCTTGACTAGGTTCATTCAGTGCTCTGGGCTTGACCGATTGGCTCGTCCTACCGACCCTCAGCCGGCTTCAGTTGGTGTGCAAGGCGGCGTTCAGTTCGCCCCAGGTACCGGTACGCGCCAGCGCCTCGACGGCACCGCTGAGACTGTTGCGGCGAAAGAGCAGCCCCTGGCGCCCGGACAGCTCACGGGCAGCCACGGCCGCACCGTCGGGCAGAGTCACCTTCGTACCCGCCGTCACGTAACAGCCGGCCTCGACCACACAGCCGTCGCCCAGGGAGATCCCGGTCCCGGAGTTCGCGCCGAGCAGGCAGCCCGCGCCGATCCGGATTCGCTCCTGGCCACCACCGGACAAGGTGCCCATGATCGACGCACCGCCCCCGATGTCGGAACCGTCACCGACGACGACCCCGGCGCTGATCCGCCCCTCCACCATGGACACGCCCAGCGTTCCGGCGTTGTAGTTGACGAAGCCCTCGTGCATGACGGTCGTACCTGGTGCCAGGTGCGCGCCCAGTCGTACCCGGTCGGCGTCGGCGATCCGCACTTCCGAAGGCAGCACGTAGTCCACCATCCGGGGGAACTTGTCGACGCCGTACACAGCCACCGACCCATGTGCGGCACGCAGCCGCAATCGGGTCTGCTCGAAGCCATCGGGCAGGCACGGCCCGGCGCTGGTCCAGACCACATTCGTCAGCAGGCCGAAGATTCCGTCGAGGTTGGCGCTGTTGGGCGCGATCAGTCGGTGGCTGAGCAAGTGCAGGCGCAGCCACACGTCGTAGGTGTCCAACGGCGCGGCGCGCAGGTCCCCGATGACCGTCTGTATCCCGATCACCGAGACACCGCGGATCGGGTCCTCGATGACCAGCGCGGCCAGCCCCGGTGAAGTCCGAACGCGGACTTCCTGGGTGTCGAGGACGGTGGTTCCGGTCTGCACCCCATCGGAGGAAGACAGGGCGGGTTCGGGGTACCAGGCGTCCAGGACGGCGCCACTCGGGCTCACGGTGGCCAGGCCGACGGCGCTGGCCGGGCGCGGGGCACTGTCTGGGGGATCGTCCGCGGCACGGGGAGGGTGCGGGCTGGTCACGCCAGCCACGGTAGTGGGCTCGTTAGGCTCGCCGACGTGCCGACCCTCGACCTATCCCTCGACCTGTCCCTCGACGTCGTCTCGTTGACCCGCGCGCTGGTGGACCTCCCATCGGTCTCCGGGAACGAGCGGGCCCTGGCCGATGCGGTCGAGACATCCCTGCGAGGGCTCGATCGACTTGAGGTACGTCGCGACGGTGACGCCGTCGTCGCTCGTACCAGCCTGGGGCGTGACGAGCGGATCGTGCTGGCGGGACATCTGGACACCGTCCCGATCGCGGACAACGTGCCCAGTCATGACGACGGCGAACTGCTCTACGGCTGCGGGACCTCTGACATGAAGTCCGGTGTCGCGGTGATGCTCCGGCTGGCAAAGACGATCGCTGAGCCGGTGCACGACGTCACCTGGATCTTCTATGACAACGAGGAGGTCGAGTCCTCCCGCAACGGCCTTGCGCGGCTGGCCCGCAACGACCGTTCGCTGCTGTACGGCGATATCGCCGTGTTGCTCGAGCCCACCGGCGGGGTTGTCGAGGCCGGCTGCCAAGGAACGATGCGGGTGACCGTACCGACGACCGGGCAGCGTGCGCACAGTGCCCGATCCTGGCTGGGCACCAATGCCATTCACGCTGCTGCACCGGTACTGGCGAGGCTGGAGGCCTACACGGCGCGCACGGTGGACATCGATGACTGCACCTATCGAGAGGGTCTCAACGCCGTGCGGATCGCTGGCGGCGTCGCGGGCAATGTCATTCCGGATGTCTGCGAGGTCGAGGTGAACTTCCGTTTCGCTCCGGACCGGAGTGTCGAGCAAGCCGCCCAGCACGTCCGGGAGGTCTTCGACGGATTCGAGATCACGGTCACGGACTCGGCGGCCGGCGCGTTGCCTGGGCTGAGTGATCCGGCCGCCGCCGCGTTCGTCGCCGCCCTCGGCGTAGGAGTGCAGGCCAAGCTGGGCTGGACCGATGTCGCGCGCTTCGCCGCCTTCGGCATCCCGGCGGTGAACTTCGGCCCCGGCGACCCGAACCTCGCCCACAAGCGGGAGGAGCACGTCCGGATGAGCACGATCCGCGAGTCCGAGACGGTGCTGGCCGCCCATCTCACTGGGGCAGTGGCGTGAGCCAACCCCAGCCGCCGCGGCTACAGCCTCATCAGGGTGCCGAACAAGGGGTCGTCCCGGAAAAGCATCGTGGCCCGGTGGTCCTGCGCCGCGGCCAGGTCAAGCCGGGCACCACCGATGAACGACTGCTCGATGCTCGCGGCTCCTCGGACTGGGTGCACACCGATCCGTGGCGGGTGCTGCGGATCCAGTCGGAGTTCGTGGAGGGTTTCGGTCTGTTGGCAGAATTGCCGCGTTCGGTCAGCGTTTTCGGCAGCGCGCGTACCCCACCGGGCCATCCGGACTACGACGCGGGGTACGCCCTGGGTGCTGCCCTTGCCCGAGCCGGGTACGCCGCGATCACCGGCGGCGGGCCGGGCGTCATGGAGGCGGTCAACCGCGGGGCGCAGGAGGCCGGCGGCCTGTCGGTCGGCCTGGGCATCGAACTGCCCTTCGAGCAGGAGCTCAACGCCTGGGTCGACATCGGCCTGAACTGCCGGTACTTCTTCGCCCGCAAGACGATGTTCGTGAAGTACGCCCAGGCGTTCGTGATTCTGCCCGGCGGATTCGGGACGCTCGATGAACTCTTCGAGGCACTGACCCTGGTCCAGACCCGCAAGGTCACCCGATTCCCGGTCATCCTGTTCGGTACCGCGTACTGGTCCGGCTTGTTGACCTGGATTCGCGACGTGATGCTTCCGGCGGGCAAGATAGCGCCGCATGACCTCGACCTGATCACCCTCACCGACGACGTCGAGGAAGCGGTAGCCGTCATCGCGGCCGCCGACCATGAGCCCAGTTAACCCCTGCCGGGATGAGGTTGAGCGGCCAGGCGTAGCCCGCCCGCCAGCTTGGCTGGGGTGAGGTACAGCGGCC
>JACCUF010000424.1 GCA_013811975.1 Geodermatophilaceae bacterium
ATCGGCTACTTCATCCCGGATTCTCGGGTGCGGAGCTATACCGTGTTGCTGTGGATGGCGTTCTTCGTCGCCATCATCGTGGACTCGTTCTTTCTCGGCCGGAGGATCAAGAAGACGGTCGCCGAGCGGTTGCCTGATGCCGCCGACTCCAACCGGGGCCTGATCTGGTACGGCGTGACCCGGGCCACGATGGTCCGCCGTTGGCGTTTCCCCAAGCCGGCCGTCTCGGTCGGCGACGACATCTGATCAGGGGCACCGCTGGCGCCGCGGGCTCCGCTTACGTCAGGCGGCTCCGAGACCCATCGGGCCGTAGATCTTGGTCTCGCCGTCGAGCAGGGTGACCGCGGCAACCCCGTTGTCGGCCAGATCGCCGAAGTTCTCTCCGAGCCAACTCTCGGCGTCGGATCGGCTCTCGAATGCCTCGGGATCTGGTGCGTCCAGGGTTGCTCCCGCCTCGTCCTCGTAGCGCCACGTCCAGCTCATAGTCAAGGTTAACGCCCTCATCGGGTGAGACGCGTACGTACCTGGCGTGGGACTGAGGCCCCGGCAGGCGGGCAGCGACCTAGCGGACGTGTGAATCGACAAAGGGCGGCTTGGTCACGGCGACAGCCAAGAGGCGGCCACGGACGTCCACCTGGAGTTCGCTGCCGCTGGTGATAGCGGTTCCGCGATTCAGCAAGGCCAGGCCGATTCCGACTCGCAAGGACGGGGAGAAGGTGCCGCTCGTCGTCTCGCCCACCACCATCCCGGCCTCATCGAAGACCGGCAGGTGAGGACGAATGATGCCGCGACCGGAAGAGCGCAACCCCCAGAGCAGGCGGCCGACTCCCGCCTGCTTCTCGGCGCGCAACGCAGTGCGACCCCAGAACGCCGGCTTGTCCCAGCCCACGGCCCAGCCGAGCCGGGCCTGATTCGGGGTGATGTCCAGGGAGAGGTCTTGGCCGTGCAAGGGATAACCCATCTCGGTCCGCAGGGTGTCGCGTGCGCCCAGTCCGGCGGGCCGGAGTCCCTGTTCGGCGCCGACGTCGAGCACCGCGTCCCACAGCGCCGGCCCCATGGCCGACGGGGCGATGAGTTCGTATCCGTGCTCGCCGGTGTATCCGGTCCGGCACACGATCACCGACGTCGATCCGCCGCCCGATGACTGCCAGGCGGTTTCGGTAAAGCTCATGTAGGCGTGGTCGGCGGGTAGCCCGACCGCCGCGAGCACCTGGGCCGATCGAGGTCCTTGTACGGCCAGGATGACGAAGTCTGCGTGCTGCTGGGTGACCGCGATGTTGGCCGGTGCCGCCGCGGCTAGGCGCCGCACCACCTCCGCGGTGTTGGCTGCGTTCGGCACGAGGAAAACCTCGTCTGGTCCGCGCAGATAGGCGATCAAGTCGTCGACGACACCGCCGGATGCGTCGTCGCAACACAGCGTGTACTGCGCCTGGCCAGGTCCGATCCGGTCGAGATCGTTGCTCAGACATGAGTTGAGGAAGGCCGCTGCACCCGGTCCGGACACCGTCGCCTTGCCCAGGTGCGAGACGTCGAAGATGCCGACGGCCTGCCGTACGGCCAGGTGCTCGGCCAACACCCCGCCGCCCGTCCCGGGATACTCGACCGGCATCCTCCAGCCACCGAAATCCGCCCATTTGGCGCCGAGGGCATCATGCCGGTCATGCAGCGGGGAGCGCTGTGCAGTCATGTCCGGACAGGCTAGCGGCCCGACGATCTCCCGCCGGTGCGACGACACACGGCTAGGCACGGCGATCCCGCCGGATAGCATCCTGCGGATGCCCACGTTGCGTGCCATCGACAAAGCCCTCGGCTCCATCACTGCCGACGCCATCATCATCGGGATCGGCAAGGGCAAGACCCGTCCGTTGATGACCCCAGGAGCGCAGGCACTCGACGAGTTGTTGGGCGGCAAGATCCCGGATGCCCTGAAGGTGCTGTCCGCAACCGGCGCCGAGGGCGAGGTCACCCGGATCGCCATGTTGGGGGCTGGCCCGTTCCCGGTTGTGGCCGCCGTCGGGCTCGGTACTCCGGACGAGGCCGGCAGGTATTCGAGCGAAAGCATCCGCCGCGCCGCCGGATCGGCCGTACGCGCGTTGTCAGGGCGCCGTAACGTCCTCAATGCCCTTGCCCACGATCCCAGTGCCTCGGGTGGAGATATCGAGCGGATCCGAGCCGCTGGGGAAGGGGCGCTGCTGGGTGCCTACCGGTACCTGACCTACAAGTCCGAAACCCCATCGGCTGGGAATACGCCACCTGCGCGAGTCGACCTGCTCGTACCGGACGCCAAGGACGCCAGTGTCAAAGCAGAGCTGCGCCGGATCGAGGCCGTTGCCACCGCGGTGACCCTCACCCGCGACCTGGTCAACGCTCCCCCGAACGATCTCTATCCCGCCGAGTTCGCCCGCCGGGCCGAGGTCGCCGGGAAAGCCGCCGGCCTCAGGATCGAGATCTTGAACGAGAAGTCGCTTGCCAAGGGCCGGTACGGCGGTGTGCTGGCCGTCGGCTCCGGGTCGGATCGTAAACCGCGGTTGGTCCGGATGCACTACACGCCGTCCGGGTCTGCGCGTTGCAAGATCGCGCTCGTCGGCAAGGGCATCACCTTCGATTCCGGCGGTATCTCGATCAAACCTGCAGCGAAGATGGACGAGATGAAATCCGACATGGCCGGTGCCGCGGCCATGGTCGCCACGGCCTGCATGGTCGCCCAACTGGCCCTGCCCGTCGAGCTGATCGCCACGATCCCGATGGCCGAGAACCTGCCCAGCGGTACGGCCTACCGGCCCGCCGACGTCATCACGTTTCGCAACGGCAAGACCGCCGAGATCACCAACACCGACGCCGAGGGCCGCGTGGTGCTGGCCGACGCCATCGCGCGGGCCTGCGAGGACGAACCGGACTGGCTGATCGAAA
>JACCUF010000429.1 GCA_013811975.1 Geodermatophilaceae bacterium
CTGCGCTTTCCCCGCGGACCGGGACGGTGCCCGTCACGTACGGAGATGGCGGGCTACCTCCGCACGTACGCCGAACACTTCGACCTCCCGGTCGAGACTGGGGTAGGCGTGCACCGCCTGACCAGGCAGGGGTGCGGCTTTCTGGCCCTGACCTCGAGCGGGCCGGTACGTGCTCGCCATGTCGTCGTGGCCACCGGCCCGTTCCACCGACCGCGACTACCAGCGCCGCACCGCGAGCTCGACCCCGAGGTCAGGCAATTGCACTCCTCGGACTATCGCCGACCCGCGGACGTTCCCAGCGGCACGGTGCTCGTCGTCGGCGGCGGAAACTCGGCCGCCCAGCTCGCGGTCGAGCTCTGCGATGCCGGCCGCCAGGTCACCATCGCGAGCCCCGGTCGGCTCTGGTATCTGCCCGAGAGCATCCTCTGGGTCAGCATGTACTGGTGGATCTACCTCACCGGAGTCCTCAATGCCGATCGCGAGGCCCCCATCTCGCGCTACATCCAGCGCCGGGGTGATGCCATCGTGGGCATCCAGCTGCGCGACCTGGTCCGCGACGGCCGGGTCCGGTTGCTCGCCCATCGGGTGGTCGGTGCCCATGGGCACCACGTCGTCTTGGCCGACCGAAGTGCTGTTCGAGTCACATCGGTGTTGTGGTGCACCGGCTTCAGGCCGGACACTTCCTGGATCGACATCGCCGGGGCCACCGACGAAGAGGGTGTACCCGTGCAAGACGCCGGCGAATCACCGGTGCCCGGCCTGCACTGGATGGGGCTGCCCTGGCAGACCCGGCTGAACTCCTCACTCATCGACGGCGTCGACCGCGATGCGCGTGCCACTGCACGGCGAATCACCGCTGCTACCGCAAACCGAGGCTGAGCTAGCCGACGCCCGCAGCGCACCAGTCCGGGGACAGACCGCGATCGTCCCGTCACCGACGTCCGGTTCTAGCTGGCGATTGCGCCGCTGACGCCTCGGCGTGCTCCGATGCGGGGCCGGTACGGCCGGGAACACTCGGCAGGAGTCCGGGGGCAACCGGAGCACGCACCGGCAACGCGCTGGTCGGGGTCCGGAACAACGTCGCGACCGTGCGACGCGGACCGGCCCACGACGCAATGGCCGAGTTGCCGGCCGATCAGGTGCCGGGCACCAGGTTGTGGATGTACACCAACTTCGACTGCAACCTGGCCTGCGACTACTGCTGTGTCCGATCATCGCCGCAAAGCGACCGCCGGGCACTGGGGATCGACCGGATCCGCCAGCTTGCCTCGGAGGCGGTCAGGGCCGGCGTGTCCGAACTGCTGCTCACCGGTGGAACCCTTCCTCCTTCCGGATATCGACGAGGTGGTCGCGGTCTGCACCGCGGTGCTGCCGACCACGCTGCTGACCAACGGAATGCTGTTCAAGGGGCGCCGGCTCGAGGCCCTGCAACGCATGGACCGGGAGCGACTCACCCTGCAGATCAGTCTCGACTCGGCCACGCCGGAGATCCACGACGCGCACCGAGGACGTGGTACGTGGGCTCGCGCAGTGGCCGGGATGCGTCTGGCCATCGCCGAGGGTTTCCGGGTCAAAGTGGCCGCCACCTTGCCTCCTGAGCACAGCGACGAACGCGAGCCCTTCCACGGTCTCCTCGACTCACTGGGCATCGCCTGACCGGACCAGGTCATTCGTGCACTTGCCCATCGAGGCGTCGCCGAGTCGGGCCTAGAACTGACTCTCGAAACGTGGATCCCCGAGGTCACGATCACCGCTGATGGCGTCTACTGGCATCCGGTGAGCGCCGATCATGACGACCAACTCGTCACCGCCGATATCTTTCCGCTCGCTGAGGCGATCCGCGAGGTCCAGCGTCGCCGACCTTCGACGGATGATGGCGCTGCCACGGTCTCTCCCCTGCTGCCACGCGATATGTCTTGCGAGACCGATCACGGGTTCGATCTCCTGCGGGTCCTTCGTCTCGAACTCGAAGAAGGCACTCCTCGCGCACGACGCCCCCGCCGCGGTCAGCGGTGAAGCCGTCATACGACGGGACCAGAGCACGGCCCACAGTGAAATCTCGGCTCCGCATCCCTTCCGATCACCCGTTGCCTCGCTGTCGAGCTTCGCGACGCCAATGCTCGTATCGAATGGCGAAACCTGAACCGTTGCGCCGCACCTCCCGTGCCCCCACCACCTAAGATCAAGAGGGTCACACTCTTTGCATCCTAGGCGTTGCCTGGCATGCACGACCTGTCCGAAGGCCGGCGGCCGCGCTCCCAGCCATGTCGTGGAGGTCACGGCCTGGAAAGCGCACGCCGCTCGGACGGGACATGGTCGCATGGAGGTTG
>JACCUF010000447.1 GCA_013811975.1 Geodermatophilaceae bacterium
TGCTTCGACGTGGCGGCATTGGTCGGTACGGCGTCGGTTTGAGCCCGTCCAGCGGCATTGATCGGGCCGCCGCCGTACGGCAGGCGTTGCTGGAGCTCGTCGCCGATCGAGGCCTGCACGGCGCCTCCATGGGCGCGGTTGCCCGTCGTGCAGGCGTGGCCGCCGGCACGATCTACGTGCATTACGCCGACAAGGACTCGCTGATCCTCACGGTCTACGCCGAGGTCAAACGCGATCTCGGACTGGCCGCCGCAGCGGGTTGGGATTCCGAACTGCCTCCGGAGGAGCGTTTCCTCGGTGCCTGGCATCGGGTCCACGCCCACCTCCTCGAGCGGCCAGAACGGGCGCGGTTCCTGCTCCAGCTCGAGGCTTCGCCCTACGCCAAGGCTGTGCACCATATCGATGACGAGGTGGCCGGTGTGTGGTCGGCCATGATCGCTGAGCTTGGCCAGATCTTGGTCGATCTACCCCCCGACGTGCTCTACGACCTTGCCCTCGGTCCAGCCATCACGCTCGCGGCAAGCGCCGGCGGTTCGGCCACCGAGGACGCGACCCTGGACACGGTCGCCCGAGGGTGTTGGCGGGCGATCACGCACTGAACGCTGCGCCGGCCGGTCCTCAACCGAGCGCGCGGGGGTGGCTGGCTGCGTAGACCTCGCGCAGCCGATCGACGGTGACCAACGTGTAGACCTGAGTGGTCGTCACCGACGCGTGTCCCAGCAGTTCCTGCACCACCCGGACATCCGCGCCACCGTCGAGAAGATGGGTGGCGAAAGAGTGCCGCAGTGTGTGTGGCGAGAGGTCCCCGGCGAGTCCGGCCCGATCGGCAACCGTCCGAAGGATCGTCCATGCGCTCTGCCGGGACAGCCGGCCCCCACGGGCATTCAGGAACAGAGCGCTGATGCCAGGCCCCTGAGCTGCCAGCGTCGGTCGTCCTCGAACCAGATAGGCATCCAGCGCCGCAAGGGCATAGGAACCGATCGGGACGACCCGCTGCTTGCTGCCCTTTCCGGTCACCCGGATCGTGCCGGAACTTCGATCCACGTCGTCTGCGGCCAACCCGATCGCCTCGGAGATCCGCGCACCGGTGCCGTACAGGAGTTCGAGCAGCGCCCGATCCCGCAGCGAGCGTGGTTCGTCGTCGAGATTGGCTGCCTCCAGCAGCGCCTCAACCGAGTCGACCGCGATGGCCTTGGGCAGCCGGCGAGGCGGGGACGGCGGGCGGATCCGAGCCGATACGTCGTCGATGACCCACCCCTCCTGTACGGCGAAGCGATGCAGGCCGCGTACCGCGACGACGGCTCGGGCAGCCGATGTCGCAGACAGCGGTGCATGCAGGTCATCGCCGACGCGAAGACTGGTCAGAAATCCGGCGACATCGTCCTCGGTCACATCCGACAGGGCGGCCCTGCCGCTGAGCGCAAGATGCCTGCCGTACCGATGCAGGTCCCGCCGGTAGGACGACAGCGTGTTCGTCGCCAGTCCGCGTTCGATCGCCAGGTGATCGAGGTAACCGCGCAGTCCACGGGTCAACGCCGCTGCCGGTTCCGGTGCGGTAGCCGGCTCGCGTGATGTCGCCGCCGAGGGGTCGGCCGGTTCAGCCAGCCAGGGCCTCTTCCAACGGGACGTACGTAAGCCCGTGCGCCTCGGCCACGTGGTCGTAGACGACCTGTCCGCCGACGACGTTGACCCCCATGGCCAGGGCAGGGTCGGCGACCACCGCCGCCGCCAAGCCCAGGTTGGCCAACGACATGACGTAGGGAAGGGTCACATTGGTCAGGGCATAGGTGGAGGTGTTGGGTACTGCACCGGGCATGTTAGCCACGCAGTAGAACACCGAGTTGTGCACCCGGTAGGTCGGATCGTCATGGGTCGTCGGCCGAGTGTCCTCGAAGCAACCACCCTGATCGACCGAGATGTCCACGAGAACCGAACCGGGTTTCATCCGCGACACCAACTCGTTGGATACCAGCGTAGGGGCCTTCGCTCCGGGTACCAGCACCGCCCCGATGACGAGGTCGGCTCCGATTACGGCCCGCTCGACCTCGTAGGAGTTGGACGCCACGGTCTGCAGGTGCCCCTGGTAGATCCGGTCCGCGGCACGCAGCTTCTCCACGTTGCGGTCGAGCAGGATCACCTCGGCCTGCATGCCCAGGGCGATGGCTGCGGCGTTCATCCCGGACACGCCGGCGCCGATGACGACAACCGTCGCTGCGTACACACCCGACACGCCGCCCAGAAACACACCCCGGCCGCCCTGTGCGCGCTCCAGGGAATGCGCACCGCACTGCGGCGCCATCCGGCCGGCAACTTCGGACATGGGCGCCAACAGCGGCAACGAGAGGTCCGGCAGCTGGACCGTCTCATAGGCCACCGCGTCAATGCCCGAGGACACCAACGCCTTGGTGCACTCCGCCGAGGCAGCCAGATGCAGATAGGTGAACAGGGTCTGTCCGGAGCGCATCCGGTGATACTCCTCGGCCACCGGCTCCTTGACCTTGAGCACGAGATCGGCGGTGCCCCAGACTTCATCGGCAGTGGGAAGGATGCTCGCCCCCACCGCGACGAAATCCGCGTCAGGAATGAGCGACCCGGCACCGGCATCGTGCTCGATCACTACTTCGTGCCCGCTGCGCAGCAACTCGGTCGCTCCGGCCGGTGTGAGTGCAACGCGATACTCGTGATTCTTGACCTCGCGGGGTACGCCGACCCTCATCCTCTGGATCTGCCTTTCATCGCAGGTCTCCCTCATCGTCTGACAGACGTTGTCATCCCGAGCTTAGGACCGTCGCCCAGTCGGGAGCCGCGTCGATCTCAGGTCACCTGCACGATCTGCGCGGCCAGCAACTTGCCTCGCCGGATCTCGAGCAGGCCGAGGGTCCCATGCGGCTGGCGACGACGGTCGGTGGGCGAGCCGGGATTGAACAGCCGCAACCCCTGGTCGGCGACGTCCATCGGGATGTGCGAATGCCCGAAGACGACCAACTCGCAGTCGGGAAACGCCCGGC
>JACCUF010000449.1 GCA_013811975.1 Geodermatophilaceae bacterium
TGTCAGATCCACGCCGCCGTACCCGGGTGTGGGGTCGAGCTGTTGATTCCCGACTTCGATGCCAAGCCAGATCAGCTGGCCGAGGTCTTCAGCTCCCGGCCCGAGGTGCTCGCGCACAATGTGGAGACCGTTCCGCGAATCTTTCGTCGGATCAGGCCAGGATTCCGGTTCGACCGCTCTCTGTCGGTACTCAGCGCCGCTCGTGCGGCTGGCCTGGTCACCAAGTCCAACCTGATCCTCGGCATGGGCGAGGACATCGCTGAGGTCGTCGAGACCATGCAGCAGCTGCACGACGCCGGTTGCGACCTGCTGACCATCACGCAGTACCTGCGGCCGTCCGTGCGCCACCATCCGGTCGAGCGTTGGGTGCACCCCGACGAGTTCGTCGCCCTCCAGGCCAGGGCCGAGCAGATGGGTTTCGCCGGGGTTCTGGCCGGTCCGTTGGTCCGCTCCTCCTATCGCGCCGGACGCCTCTACGAACAGGCCATCGAACACCGAACCACGGGGGGCGCCGACGATGTCACCGGCGATGCCACCGCCGATGTCACCTCCGTATCCTGACCGTCATGGCCAAGGCACCCCCGACCGAGTCATCCACCCGCCGTAGCAGCACCTCGTCTTCTCGGCCGGGCAAGGCCGTCCCGTTGACCGGCCGGGCGGCCAAACGAGAGGCGAAGGCGGCCAAGAAGGCGGCCAGGGGCCAGGGGAAGATCAAGACGATCATCCAGGGCTACAAGATGACCAAGGAGCGAGACCCCAAGCTCCCCTGGGTCATGATCCTGGCCTTCGTCGTGACGGTGACCGTCATCATCGTCCCGTCGATCCTGTTCCTCAACGTCTGGGTGATGCTGCCCTTCGCCCTCATGCTCGGCGTCCTGGTGGCGCTGATCCTGTTCGGGCGAAGAGCACAGAAGGCCGCGTTCAGCCAGGTCGAAGGTCAAGCGGGTGCCGCCGCCTGGGTGCTGGAGGGCATGCGCGGCCAGTGGGAGGTCGAGGCGGGGATAGCCGGTACGACCTCGATGGACGCCGTGCACCGGGTTCTCGGACGTCCCGGATTCCTGCTCGTCGGGGAGGGCGTCCCGCACCGGGTCAAGTCCCTGCTGGCCCAGGAGAAGAAGAAGCTGGCCCGGATTGCCGGTGACGTCCCGATCTACGACGTTGTCGTCGGCGACTCGGAGGGCCAGGTCCCGCTGAAGAAGCTGTCCACGCACGTCATGAAACTGCCCCGCAACATCACCGCGGCCGAGGTCAACGCGATGAAACGCAAACTTTCCGCGCTCGGCGGCGGCGGCGGTTCCAGCAAGAACAAGCTGCCGATCCCGCAGGGACCACTACCCAAGGGCGCGGCCATGACAGTCAGCCAGCGCGCGATCCGTCGTCGCGGCGGCTGATCACCCCGCTCGGGGGGTCCTTGGGGGGCGAAGCCCCCCGAGTGTGCGTTACCCGGCTGAAACACCCGAGACACTCTGGGGCAACGCCACCTGCCTAGCGTCGCCTCGATCCCAATTGCGAGGTGAGGACTCAGATGTTCGAAAGCCCCGATCAGGTTGTCTCCTACATCGGCGACAACGACGTCGAGTACGTCGATGTACGGTTCTGCGACCTGCCCGGCATCATGCAGCACTTCACGATCCCGGCAACGACCTTCGGTGAGAACACCTTCTCCGACGGTCTGGGCTTCGACGGCTCGTCGATTCGTGGCTTCCAGGCGATCAACGAATCCGACATGTTGCTGCTCCCTGACGCCAGCAGCGCCTTTCTCGACCCGTTCCGCAAGCACAAGACACTGAACGTGAATTTCTTCATCCACGATCCGATCACTCGCGAGGCCTACAGTCGCGACCCGCGCAACGTCGCCAAGAAGGCCGAGGTTTACCTTGCCTCCAGCGGTATCGCGGACACGGCTTACTTCGGTCCCGAGGCGGAGTTCTACATCTTCGACTCGGTCCGCTACGACACCACGACGAACTCCGGGTACTACTTCGTCGACTCCGTCGAGGGGCCCTGGAACTCCGGTGCCGAGCGCAACGCCGACGGCTCACCCAACCTGGGCTACAAGACCCGGCTCAAGGGTGGTTACTTCCCGGTCGAGCCCTACGACCACTATAGCGACCTGCGCTCGGACATGATGTCCAACCTCACCGCGTCGGGACTCGAACTCGAGCGGGGGCACCACGAGGTCGGCGGCGGCGGACAGGCCGAGATCAACTACAAGTTCGACACCCTGCTGCGCTCGGCCGACGCCCTGATGCTGTTCAAGTACGTCGTGAAGAACACCGCACTGGCGCACGGAAAGTCGGCCACCTTCATGCCCAAGCCCCTGTACGGCGACAACGGTTCGGGCATGCACTGCCACCAGAGCCTGTGGAAGGACGGCGATCCACTCTTCGCCGCAGAGACCGGATACGCCGGCCTGTCCGACCTGGCCAGGCACTACATCGGCGGACTCTTGCACCACGCGCCGTCGCTGCTGGCCTTCACCAACCCGACCGTCAACAGCTACCACCGGCTGGTCCCCGGTTATGAGGCGCCGATCAACCTGGTCTACTCCGCCCGGAACCGGTCGGCCTGCTGCCGGATTCCGATTTCCGGTGACAACCCCAAGGCCAAGCGGATCGAGTTCCGCGTACCCGATCCGTCGGCCAACCCCTACCTCGCCTTCTCGGCGATGCTGATGGCCGGACTCGACGGGATCAAGAATCGGATCGAGCCGCCGGCACCGATCGACAAGGACCTGTACGAACTACCACCGGAAGAGGCCTTGAACATCGCCAAGGTTCCGGCCTCCCTTGATGAAGTCCTGGACACCCTCGAAGACGATCACGAGTACCTGCTCGATGGCGGGGTGTTCACCCCGGACCTGATCGGGACCTGGATCGACTACAAGCGCGAGTTCGAGATCGACCCCATCCGGCTGCGTCCGCACCCGCACGAGTTCGCGATGTACTACGACATCTGAGAGAGCCCGGCCACAAACAGGGCTCTGACCTGCGGTTATACCTGTGCGCTATCAGGCTTAGTCCGCAGCCAGTCCGCGGGAGCAGCGAGCGCCGCGTCCACAACGCGCCTGGCCCGGTCCTCGGAAGCCGGGAACAGGTGCGCGTACACCCGCAACGTGAAACCGGGATCGGCGTGCCCGAGGTACTCCGCAACGACCTTCGCCGACTCCCCCGCGTCGATCAGCACCGACGCGAAGTAATGCCTGAGCGCGTGCATCCCGTTGTGCCGGGTCGGCTCGACCCCGGCCAGCCGTAGCGCGGGTTTCCAGACGTGTGCGTTGATGTAGTTCCGGTTCATCGGCTGCCGCTCCCGGCTGGTGAAGATCAGCCCATCCACGGCCGGGAAGTGGCGCAGATGCTCGGCTAGGGCGAGGCCGGCGAAGTCGGGAAGCGGGACCACCCTCGTCTTGCCCAGCTTCGGTAGGTCGAAGTAGGGCCGGTTGTTGGCAAGCATCTTCACCTGCTGATCGACCCGGACCACCCGCTTGAGGAAGTCCACGTCGCAGACCCGCAACCCGAACACTTCACCTTGGCGAAGGCCGCACGCCGCCGCGACTGCCGCTGTGGCCTTGTACCGAGCAGGCAGCGCCTCGATCACGGCGTGGACACGTTCGGTCGGCCACGGCTCGACCTTCCGCTGATCGGCCTTCGGCGACCGCACCGACCGGGCAGCACAAGGATTGTGAGCGATGCAGCCATCATCGACAGCCGCCGACAGAATCCCGGACAGGTTCGCGAAGATGACCCGCCGGTACGACGCAGCCAATGAGTCCAGCCCGGACAGCCACGCCCGCACCGTCGAAGGCTGAATCTCGACAAGCGCCTTGTCCCCGAGATGAGGCGCAATGTGCAGCCGCCAACCGCAGCGCCACCGCCTGCCGGGTTGCCGGGTCGAAGGTCTGATCGGCAAGCCACTGCTCCCCGAAGTCCCGGAGGGTCCGACGCGCCGCCTTCGGGTTCACGTACCTACCGCTGACAACGCTTGTGGTGACCTCATCGAGCCACCCCTGAGCATCAGCCTTCCGGGCGAAGTGCCTTGCGTGCTCCCGGTTCCCACCGTCCCGGTAGCGGGCGCGCCACTGCCCGTCAGGACGTTTCTGGATGCTCGCCATCGTCCTCATCCATGCCTAGTTCGTGCTCGTAGAACGCCTCGGGGTCGCCGCCGAA
>JACCUF010000461.1 GCA_013811975.1 Geodermatophilaceae bacterium
GATCGCGACGGCCAGGAACCAGATAACGGGCCGGCAAGGGCGCAAAGCAGAGCACCGCTCCGACGATCATCACGACGGATGTCCACCGAGGCAGGACGGCGGCGCGGACGCAAGCGATCCCGAACTACAGTCCACCGAGCCCAAGCACCGAGTAGGACATCACGAAGCCGACTACCACCGATGTCAGCCCACCGAAGGCCCCCGACCGCGCCGCATAAAGCGCCATCACGCCGACCATCAGTGCGAAGACGCCCGCCAGGGCGAGGACGCTGGCGATGATGCCTGGCAGACCGGCCATGGCTTCGGTTGAACCGACGGCCGTGAATCCCACGGCGACTGAGGCGGTGACGAGCGGACCACTGGTCAGGGCGATCGGACGGGCAACGGACAGAAACGATTCCATGGTGTGCTCCTCGAGCGTTCCGATGGTGCAGCCCCTGGATGGTCTGCGCCTGCGTCCAGGGTGGAGCTCGTCGCGGCATCCGGGCATCGACCGAGCGGACCTAAGTTGGCGTCGCCCCGGACCGTCGCGGAAGGGGACACGCTGCTTGCCCCGGCAGTAACTCAGCGGTTGATCGAGCACTTCTTGGTGCGGCCAGCACCGGTCGACGGCGTCCCGGCGCCGCTGCGGGGCCTCACCGAACGCGAACTAGCGGTCCTCCGCCTGGTCACCGCGGGCTTGACCAATGCCGAGATCGCCGGGCGCTTGTATCTCGGGGCAACGACCGTGAAGACGCATCTCGGGCACGTCTTGGCCAAGCTGGGCTTGCGCGACCGTACGCAGGCAATCGTCCTGGCCTATGAGACCGGCCTGATCACTCCCGGGCGGCGTGAGGCCGACTGAAGAACGGCCGAACGGCGGACTGCGAACGCCAGGTCGCGACGTGGCCAGGCCGACCTTGCTAGCTCAGGCCGTTCTCATCAGGCAGTTGCAGGTCGGGTTTGTCGAGCTCTTCGACGTTGACATCCTTGAAGGTGACCACCCGGACGTTCTTCACGAATCGGGCCGGGCGGTACATGTCCCACACCCACGCGTCGGACATCTGGACTTCGAAAAAGACCTCGCCGTCGGCATTTCGAACCTGAAGGTCCACGGAGTTGGCTAGGTAGAAGCGCCGCTCGGTCTCCACGACGTAGGTGAACTGGCGGACGATGTCCTTGTACTCGCGGTAGAGCTGCAGCTCCATCTCGGTCTCGTACTTCTCGAGATCCTCAGAACTCATTCCAGTCACCCCCTTCGATGTGTTCGCGTGTCACTTCGGCGGCCCACACCCTCAGCGCGTCCACCATGTCACGCCGTGAGTCTGCCGGTAATCGACTGGCTACGGTGATGAACCCACGTCGGTGCTCGGGGCACGGGCCACGGAGATCGAGCGCGCCGGTATGCCCCGGGGTGATGTACCCCTTGTGCGTGGCGAAGTCGTACCCCGGGTACACCTCGTGCAGATCCACCATCAACCGGTCCCGAGTCACCTTGGCCAGCACCGACGCCGCTGCCACGCAGGCCGCCGTACGGTCGCCCTTCCACACTGCCAGAGCGGGTACGCCCAGTCCGGCGATCGGGAAGCCGTCGATGAGCGCGTAGTCGGGCACCACCTTCAGCACGGCGATAGCGCGACGCAGTCCCTCCACGTTGGCTTTGTGCAGTCCCCGGGCATCGACCTCTCCCGGCGGGATGATCATCACCGACCACGCGGCGGCCCGACGCACGACCTGGGTGTAGACCCGCTCGCGCGCTGCGGGGGTCAGCAGCTTGGAATCGGCCAGCTCCGGGATCCGGCCACGAGGTCCCGCCGGCAGGATGCAGGCCGCGGTGACCAGCGGTCCCGCGCAGGCACCTCGCCCCGCCTCGTCGGCTCCCGCGACGGCAGAGAAACCGCGTCGATGCAGCGCTTCCTCCATCGCCCAGAGCCCGGCCTCCCCCTTCACGACAGCACGTCGCGGTCGGGCGATCAGGCCGGTCACGGAAGGGGTCACAATCCGCCTGGCGGGTGCTGGACCCGCAGACCAGCACGATGCCGTCGTACCGCGAACGGGGTCACGATGCCGATCCCCAGTGCTAGCGGCCCCGTCATGGCCGCATACCCGGCGACCCCGGACAGCGCGAGTGCATCCAGCCCCTGGATGTCCGGGTCGTCGAGCATCGTGAAACGACTGAACGGCCAGACGATCACCGCTCCCTTGCCGATGACATCGTCCACCGCGACGGTGCCGCTGTACCTGTCAGAGCGGTGTGAGCGGGAGTCGGCTGACCCGGCGCGGTTGTCGCCCATCACCCACAGCCGCCCCTCGGGCACGGTGATCGGTTCGAACGAACGCGACTCCAGCGGGTTGTTGGTAACGATGTAGGGCTCGTCCACCGGCTCGCCGTCGACCAGAACCCGGCCTTCGGGATCGCAGCACTGGACGGTCTGACCGCCGACTGCGACGACGCGTTTGACGTAGTCCTTCTCACTCGGCGGTCCGACCCCGATCGCACGACCCAGGGTGCCCATGATCGAGGCGAACCAATTCGCCGGTTCGGCGAGCTGCACCTCTGGTGCCCAGGTCTCCGGGCCCTCGAACACGACGATGTCGCCGGGCTGTGGATCGCCGAAGTAATAGACGATCTTGTTGACCAGAACGCGATCACCGGTACAACCCGGGCAGCCGTGCAAGGTCGGCTCCATCGAACTGGACGGGATGAAGAACGCTTGGAACAGGAAGGTCTTGATCAAGACCGCCAGTCCGAAGGCGATGATCAGCAGGACCGGCAACTCCTTGAGCAGCGAGCCCTTCTTCTTGGGCTCGGCCGGCTTGCGGCGCCTGCCCCGGCTAGGCGGATCAGCGGGCTCGGGGGCTGGATCGTCCGGCTCACCGGTGATGTCGTCGTCCGTACCGCCGGTCTGAT
The DNA here is from genome assembly GCA_013811975.1 of Geodermatophilaceae bacterium. GTDB lineage: Bacteria > Actinomycetota > Actinomycetes > Mycobacteriales > Geodermatophilaceae > JACCQS01. Next base: position 2,891 of record JACCUF010000461.1, read on the forward strand.
CGACGGATCGGCCAGCGCTGTCGGCGTCGTCGGCACGGTGAGCCGCGTGCGATGGGGTCCTCATGACCGGTTCAGCCTACGTCGGCCAGCTGGGTCGATGACGCCGATGGCGAGTCGGTGCCTAGCGCGTCGCAGTGTCCCGCTTCTCCTTGATCTTGGCTGCCTTGCCACGCAGGTCACGCAGGTAGTACAGCTTCGCCCGGCGGACATCGCCGCGACTGACGACCTCGATCCTTTCCACCACTGGAGTGTGCACGGGGAAGGTCCGCTCGACGCCGACCCCAAAGCTGATCTTGCGGACGGTGAAGGTTTCCCGGATCCCGCCCCCTTGACGACGCAGCACTACGCCTTGGAACACCTGGATACGGGAGCGATTGCCTTCCACGACGCGGACATGCACCTTGACGGAGTCACCGGGGCGGAAATCCGGGATGTCGTCGCGCAGGGACTCGGCGTCGAGTGCGTCCAGGGTGTTCATCGCGTGTCCGTTCTTGGAAAGTCACAGTCGGTCGTCGGCCGGACCTCGGGCAGCAGCGCAGTCACCACGTGAACCCAGGGCCGTTGCCAGACGATCACTTCGCTGGCCGGCAGCCCTCAATGGTGCCATATCCAGGGGGCGGGTCCCCATCGGGGATCCAGGTCTGGCAGGTGAGGGCCGGTCAGCCGTGCCCGGCGAAGTCCTGGACGTCGACGAACGCCGGAGGCCCCGACCACCGTCCGGCCAACACCGCCGGTAGTAGTTGTGCCAGGTCTCGTGGTGCGAAGGTCTCGCGACTCGTGGCGATCTCGTCGAAAGACCACCAGCGAAAGGGCTCGTCCTCGAGATTCTCGAGTTCGGTCCGGCCGCCGACGTCCACTACATGGTCGACATCTCGAAGCGCGAAAAAGGTCTCCCGGGAGTCGACGTCCTTGCCGAGGAAATACGCCACCCAGCGCCGTAGCCAGACAGGTCCCTCGAGGTCTGCCTCGCTCACCTGTAGGCCGATCTCCTCGGCGACTTCGCGTACGGCGGCGGCCCGCAACGACTCTCCTGGATCTACACCTCCTCCTGGGGTGTACCACCAGAGAACGTCCCCCGGAAGGGTGTCCAGATCCACCCGCCGCGCGCCGAAGAGCAGCACTCGGAGATCCCTGTCGATGATTAGGACGCGGCTGGCAAGCCGCACGGTCGGATAGCGCGCATCAGGGCAAGTCTCACCCGCGTCCAGCGTTGCAGGTTGCCCCTGACTCGGTTCGGGGAGAGCGGTCAAGTCGGGTCGTCCTGATCGGAGAGCAGGTCGGGTCGTCGCTGCCTGGTACGGGCCAGGGACTGCGCACCCCGCCATGTCGCAATGGCCGCGTGGTCACCCGAGAGCAGGACCTCGGGTACGTCATACCCTCGCCAGCTCGCCGGCCGGGTATAGCTCGGTCCTTCGAGCAGCCCGACCGAGTACGAATCGTCGGCGGCGGATTCGGAGTTGCCGAGGACGCCCGGTATGAGCCGGGCGAGTGCTTCCACGATGACCAGGACCGCGACCTCACCACCAGCCAGGACGTAGTCGCCCAGGGACACCTCGTCGACCGGCCCGTGCTCGGCGGCCCATTCGATCACCCGCTGGTCGATCCCCTCGTAACGGCCACAGGCGAACACGAGATGCGGCTCGAGCGCATAGGCGGCGGCCATCGCCTGGGTGAACGGCCGACCGGCCGGTGTGGGTAGGACCAGCCGGGTTCCCTCCGGCCGAATCGACTCGAGTGCCCGGGCCCACGGCTCGGGCCTCATCACCATGCCGGGCCCACCGCCGTACGGGGGATCATCGACGCTTCGGTGCACGTCGTCGGTCCAGGCACGCAGGTCGTGTACGGCGATCTCCAGCAGACCGCGCTCGCTGGCCTTGCCGACCAAGGATTCCTTCAGCGGCTCGAGGTAGCCGGGAAAGATCGTGACGATGTCGAGCCTCACAATGCCGACTTCCCTAACCTCGATGGAGCCTCGCTCGCGGCGCTCACCATCACAGATCCAGCAGGCCCGGAGGCGGGTCGATGACCACCTTGCCCGCGGCGAGGTCCACCTCGGTCACAAGCGCAGACACGAAGGGCACCAACAGCTCTCGGCCATTGGTCCGCTGGATGACTAGCAGGTCGCCGGCGAGGTGGGAGATCCGGACGACCTCGCCGAGTGCGGTTCCTTCGGTGTCCTCGGCCCGCAGTCCGATCAGTTGGTCGTCGTAGAATTCGTCGACCTCAAGCCGCGGTCGCTCACCGGCCGGAACGAGGAGCAGGGTATTGCGCAAGCTCTCCGCGGCTGGTCGATCCTCGAAGCCCTCGATCGAGAGCACCCAGGCCGACCCATGCTGACGCGCCGCTGCGACCCGCAGCGGGCCGCGCTCCGGCGGGTCCGTGACCAGCGTCCTGCCGACGGTGAACCGTTCCTCAGGAGCGTCGGTGCGCAGTTCGACAGTGACCTCGCCGCGGACGCCTTGTGGGCGCCCGATCCGCGCGACGATGACCATGCCGTCAGTGACACCATCGCCGGCTACCGCAGCGTCGGGCGCGCGGCTGTCCGCGGCGCGGTCGTCGTCAACGTGCTGGTCGGTGCCGCGGTCCTCGATCATGCCGACGTCGAAGCGCTCAGCGCCCGTCGGTGTCGACGACGTCGACCCGCAGTCCGCGGCCGCCGACACTGGTCATGACCTGCCGCAGCGCCTTTGCCGTACGACCGGCACGGCCGATCACCTTGCCCAGGTCCTCGGGGTTGACCCGGACCTCGAGAGTGCGCCCACGTCGGTTGGTCACCAGGTCGACCTGGACATCGTCGGGATGATCGACAATCCCACGAACCAGGTGCTCGAGAGCTTCCTCGAGCATCAGGCCTCCGTGGACTTGGAGGCGGGGGCGTCCGCCTTGGGGTCGTCGTCCTTGGACGCGTCGTCCTTGGACGCGTCGTCCTTGGACGCGTCGTCCTTGGACGCGTCGTCCTTGGGAGCGTCGTCCTTGGGAGCGTCGTCCTTGGG
>JACCUF010000471.1 GCA_013811975.1 Geodermatophilaceae bacterium
TTCCGTCACTCCACACCGCATCCGGGTTGATCGAATACGTGTTGACCTGAGATCCGTCGACCTCCTCGAGCGTGGGCTCCTCGGTCAGCAATTCCGGGTCGAAGCTGACCGAGAAGTCCGGCAGCAACTGGGTGACGCCGGGCAGGATGCGGACCAGGATGTTGGCGACGGAGGTCGCATTGCCCGAGGAGATGATCGGGAAGAGGTTGTCCGGGAAGTCAGTGGACTCTCCGAAGACCACGGTGCCGCTGGCCTCGCTTTCCGCACTGTCACCGCCGCCGCCGCCGCCCTCATCACCCCCGCCACAACTAGAGAGCACCAACACACCGGAAATGCCGGTCGCGATGAGCGCAGCGCTGCGCTTACCTAAATTCACGTTTTGAAGCCTCCCTTGTCCCACAGACGTGGGAAGGAAAATAAGGACGGCCAGCACTCACTGGCCGAGGGCGAGCCTAATAATGGTTGAGAGCAGCGTCCACTGGTGTCATCGCATTGTGATCTCGATGGGGAAAACGATCTGGCGTCCCTCCTTGGGTGAGCAAGATCGCTACGTCCGGGTTTGGCCCTTCGTCGCTGGGGGGACAGACTGCTAGGGGTAGGCAGGCCGCGACGGTGCTGTCAGGTGCATTTCCTCGGAGGTGACTGGCCCACCCATGGCTACCGCATCGAAACCGCTGGTGGTTGACGGCAAGTCCAAGCTCAAGGCCGGTCTCAGCTTCCCGAGTCGCGCACGAATCGCCGCCCGAACGCTACGTACCGACCGCTGGTGGTGGCCTCCGGTACTGAACGTGATCGGGCTCCTCGCCTGGCTGGCCTACAGCGTCACTCGGGTGTTCCTGCAGGACAACTACTGGGTTGCGGACTACCACTACCTGACGCCGTACTACTCGCCATGCGTGTCCGACGGCTGCATACCTGAGGCGGCCCACTTCGGGACCTTCCTCCCGGACGTGTGGTGGATGCCCTACGCCGCGCTCAGCCTGCCTTTCCTGCTGCTGTTCCGGCTGACCTGCTACTACTACCGCAAGGCCTACTATCGGGCCTTCTGGGCCTCCCCGGCGGCTTGTGCCGTCGCCGAACCGCATGGTAAGTACACCGGCGAGACCAAGGTCCCGTTGATCGGGCAGAACCTGCACCGGTACGCCTTCTACGCAGCGGTGATCATCTCGTTGATAAACACCTACGACGCGGTCCTTGCCTTCCACAGCCCGAGCGGCTTCGGCTTCGGTCTCGGGAACATCATCTTGCTGGGCAATGTCGTGGCGCTGTGGACCTACACGGTCTCCTGCCACAGTTGCCGGCACATCGTCGGTGGCCGGCTACGGCACTTCTCGGCGCACCCGGTGCGCTACAGGGCGTGGGGCTTGGTCTCCAAGCTCAACGAGAGGCACATGGAACTCGCCTGGATCACGTTGGGCACCCTGGCCTTCACCGACTTCTACGTCATGGCGTTGTCCGCAGGTTGGTTCTCCGACCTCCGGTTCGTCGGTTAGCAGGAGCACGTCATGACGATGAGTACGCCCGAACCCGTGGCCGAGCGGCACAGCTACGACGTCGTCGTCATCGGCGCCGGGGGCGCCGGGCTGCGTGCCGCAATTGCAGCCTGTGAAGCAGGCAAACGTACGGCGATCGTGTGCAAATCCCTGTTCGGCAAGGCGCACACGGTGATGGCCGAGGGCGGCATCGCGGCGTCCATGGGGAATGTCAACAGCAAGGACAATTGGCAGGTCCACTTCCGGGACACGATGCGCGGCGGAAAGTTCCTCAACAACTTTCGGATGGCCGAACTGCACGCCACGGAAGCACCCATGCGCGTGTGGGAGCTCGAGACCTACGGGGCGCTGTTCGACCGGACCAAGGAAGGCAAGATCAGTCAGCGCAACTTCGGCGGTCATGAGTACCCCCGCCTGGCCCACGTCGGCGACCGCACCGGCCTCGAGCTGATTCGCACCTTGCAACAGAAGGTCGTCTCGCTGCAGCAGGAGGACTTCCTGGAGCACGGCGACTACGAGGCTCGGATCAAGGTCTTCGGTGAGTGTGCGATCACCGAGCTGTTCAAAGCCGGTACCGAGGTCGACGGCCCGATCTCAGGCGCCTTTGGCTACTGGCGAGAGACCGGCGGCTTCATCGTCTTCGAGGCGCCCGCGGTCGTACTGGCAACTGGCGGAATCGGCAAGAGCTTCAAAGTCACGTCGAACAGCTGGGAGTACACCGGAGACGGGCACGCCCTCGCGCTACGGGCCGGTGCCACGTTGCTGAACATGGAGTTCGTCCAGTTCCATCCGACCGGCATGGTCTGGCCACCGTCGGTCAAAGGCATCCTGGTCACCGAGTCGGTACGCGGTGACGGTGGCGTCCTTCGCAATTCTGAGGGCAAGCGGTTCATGTTCTCCTACATCCCCGACGTCTTTCGTACGCAGTACGCCGAGACCGAGGAGGAGGGCGACCGCTGGTACACAGACCCGGACAACAACAAGCGCCCGCCTGAATTGCTCCCACGCGACGAGGTGGCCCGAGCGATCAACTCCGAGGTGAAGGCTGGCCGCGGGTCACCTGCCGGTGGTGTGTTC
>JACCUF010000022.1 GCA_013811975.1 Geodermatophilaceae bacterium
GGCCTTCAGGCACCGCATCTCGATGTCTCGGTGTTCGCTCGCGGCCTGCTGCATCGGTTGGTCATGCGCATCTACTTCTCTGACGAGGCCGAGGCGAACACCGAGGATCCGGTGTTGTCCGCACTGCCCGACGACGATGCCCGATCCACGATCATCGCCCAGTCCGACGATGCCGGCGGGTACACCCTCGACATTCGGCTGCAGGGCGACGGCGAAACCGTCTTCTTCGCGGTCTGATCGAAGATTGCGAGCTGGACATGAGCGACGGTCTGTTCACCCAGACCCACCAGCGCGGAGCTGTCCGCGACGAGGTGAGCAGCCGGGCATGGTTACGGGCCATGCTCGAAGCCGAGGCCGCCTTGGCCGGCGCCTGCGCGGACGCTGGTGTCTTCCCGGCGGCCACAGCGGACGCGATCACCGCGGCGTGTGCCGATACCGACCGTTACCACGACGCCGAGTTGGGTGCCAGTGCAGCGCAGACCGGCAATCCGGTAGTGGGCTTGGTAGCAGCGATTCAGGGAGCCGTCCCCGACGATGTCGCCATATATGTCCACTATGGAGCGACTAGCCAGGACATCATCGATACCGCAGCAATGCTCGTCACGCGTCGCGCGATGACGGTGCTCGGCACCGACCTCGGGGGCTGCGCTCAGGCGGCGGCCTCCCTCGTCGCGCGACACCGGGACACTCCAATGGTCGCGCGAACTCTGCTCCAGCAAGCAGTCCCGAGCACTTTCGGGCTAAAAGCCGCCTCGTGGTTGCACGGAATCGAGCTGATCAGCAGGCGGCTGACCGACCTGCAACAGCAATTGCCGGCCCAACTGGGAGGCGCGGCCGGCACGCTGGAGGGCTATCCGGATCCGGGCAGCGGCTTGCACGTCGCCCGCTCTTTCGCCGCTCGCGTCGGCCTGGTGAACCCGAGGCTGCCTTGGCACACCCTGCGGTATCCGATCGGCGATCTGGCCGGCGCGCTCGCGACGACCGCCGGAGTCTTGGGCAAGATCGCCCTGGATCTCGTCCTGCTCGCTCAGACCGAGGTCGGCGAGATCACGATCCCAGAGGACGGTCGTGGTGGCAGTTCGACGATGGCGCACAAGCGAAATCCCGTGGCAGCCATCGCAGCACGATCAGCGGCCAAGCGCGCACCGGGGTTGGCTGCCACCCTGTTCTCGAGCATGGAGCAGGAACATGAACGGGCTGCCGGGGCCTGGCAGGCGGAATGGCCGGCTCTGAGTGAACTGCTGGTCTGCGTAGGCTCAGCGGCCGCTTGGCTGAACAACGCATTGGAATGCTTCGACCTGGACGCGGACCGGATGGCTGCAAACCTGGCCGCGCTCGGCTCGTCGGCAACGACAGGTTGTGCTGCGGCACTGGTCGATCGGGCGCTGGCCGACCACCGCCTGATGACCGGTGACACCGGCGCGGATGAGGATCCGAGACCCGCCATGGAGGGGACGAACTGATGGGCGCCATCGCCTTGCATCACCAGATCACCGGCCGACCCGACGCACCTGCCGTGCTGCTCCTGAATTCACTCGGAAGCACCCTGGAGATGTGGGAACGTCAGGTTCCCACGCTGGCCGAGCGCTTCCTAGTGATCAGGTGTGATGCCCGCGGGCATGGTGAATCCCCGGTCCCGCCAGGGCCATACGTCCTCGACGACCTCGTCGACGACGCCGTCGCGCTGCTGGACAACCTCGGCATCGAGCGAGCCAACGTTGCCGGACTGTCCCTGGGCGGAATGGTCGCCATGAGACTGGCCGCCCGACGATCAGAGCGGGTCGACCGCCTGGCCCTGCTCTGCACATCGGCCCGACTCGGGCCGCCGGAGACCTGGACCGAGCGGGCCGCGACGGTACGCGCCAACGGGACCGGCGCCGTGGCTGACGCGGTCGTCTCCCGCTGGCTCACCGAAGCCCGAAGAGCTGCAGATCCCCAGACCACGCGCTACCTGCGCGACATGATCGCGGCATCCCCCGCCGACGGGTACGCGGCCTGCTGCGACGCGATCCGCGATGTGGATCTGCGTGCGGACCTGGCGATGATCACCGCACCCACACTGGTCATCGCCGGCGCCGAGGACCCGTCCACTCCACCGGTGCACCTGCAGACCATCGCGGCCGGGATACCGGGAGCCCGTCTGATCGAGCTGACCGAGTGCGCGCATCTGGCGGCGATCGACCAGCCCGAAGCGGTCATCACCGCCCTCGTCGAGCACTTCTCCGCGGCGGCCCAGAATGGATGAAAACCGCCGCCGGCAACAGGGTTTCGAGGTACGCCGTGCGGTCCTCGGGCAGGACTATGTCGAGACAGCGGTCGCCCGTACCAGCGCGCTGTCGGCCGACTTCCAGGACTATCTGACCCGTACGGCCTGGGGGGAGATCTGGTCCCGTCCCGGCCTGGACCGTAGGACGCGGAGCCTGCTGACCATCACGGCTCTCACCGCGCTGGGTCACGACCACGAGCTGGCCCTGCACATCCGGGCTGCCGTAGAGAACAACGGCGTCACGCCCGAGGAGATCGCCGAGGTGATCCTGCACGTATCGGTGTACGCCGGCGTGCCTGCGGCGAACCGGGCCATGGCCGTGGCGCAGCGCGAGCTGGCCGACCTGGGCTATCCGCAGGCGGAGCCTGGATCGGGCGGGACGACCTAGCCTCCGGTGGTAAGGGTCTGGTTTGAGACGATCAACCGGTGACCTCCCCACCGCAATATCCCGGGCAGCCGTTCCAGCCTCCGAGCCAGGGGCAGCCGCTCCCAGGGCAACCGCCGCCCTACGACCAACCGGAGCAGCCACCGACCCAACCGCAGGGACCGCCGGCGAACGCGACCCCGGGCCGAGCCGCCTTGTGGCCGGTTGCCTTCGTGGTCCTCGTGATGGTCGTGATCGGCGTCTCTTACTGGATGGGCACCTATCTGGGGATCTACGGCAACCGGGGGATCACCTTTTATCTGCTGATCGCCGGTGTTGCCGCGGCTGTCGGGGCGCTAGTGGCGGTCTGGTCCGAAACCGCCTTCGAGGTCCGTACGTGGGGGAGCGACCTGTTCGGCAAGACCGCAC
>JACCUF010000023.1 GCA_013811975.1 Geodermatophilaceae bacterium
AGAACGATCTGGAGGGATCCGAAGGGCAGGCCGCGGGGTTCGAGCAGGCCTTCGATGCCTTTGCCGCCGACTGCGTGGCACAGGGCGCGGACTGCCCGGCCGGGTCGGACCCTCGCGCCCTTGTCTATGAGTTGCTCGACAGCGCTGAGGCATCTCCGATCCCGTCCAGCGGTCCCGGTGGGCGCAGCGCCACAGATGGATTGGTCTTTCTCGGTGTGCTCGGCGCCCTCTACAGCCAGGACGCCTGGCCCGACCTGGCTCGAGCTCTCGCCGACGCCCAGGCCGGAGACTCGGTCGGCATCCTGGCTCTGGCCGACGGATATAGCGGTCGCCAGCCAGACGGGTCCTATCCGAACCTGACCGAAGCAAACATCGCAATCAACTGCGCCGACAGCGACCAGACCTTCACGGCGACCGAGGTCCGCAGATACATCGTCGACTGGGATGTCACCTACCCTCTCTACGGCGCTGCCCTGGCCAGCGGCCTGATGACCTGCACGCTCTGGGAGGCGACCAGACATCCGCTGCCCGAGCGAGATGCTGCCGGATCGGCTCCGATCCTGGTGATCGGGACCGAGGGCGACCCGGCGACGCCGTACGAGGGGGCCGTGACCATGGCCGAGCAACTGGAGGCCGGCGTGCTGTTGACCTGGGAAGGCGAGGGACACACCGCTTTTCCCAAGACCGATTGCATCACCGACGCCGTTGTGAATTATCTGATCGACCTGGTCGCCCCGACCGACGGCACGACCTGCCCGGCATGACCTGATGGCCGTTCCCAGCCGCTGCGCGTCGAGCGGCGGAGCCGGTTGATGGCTGGCAGTCCGGCCGTCGAATTGACGGTCGGGAACCACACCGTACGGGTGTCCAACCCTGACAAGCCCTACTTCGCCGAACTCGGGATCAGCAAGCTCGAGGTCGTCGAATACTTTCTCGCAGTCGGCCACGGCATCCTGGCCGCGCTGCGCGACCGGCCGACAACCCTCGAGCGTTGGCCGGGAGGGGTTTTCGAGGGCGCGAAGCTGTCCACTCGGATGGACAACAGGGGTGCTGCGTTCTTCCAGAAGCGGGTTCCCAAGAATGCACCGGAGTGGGTCGAGACGGTACAGATCGCCTTCCCGTCCGGTCGCACCGCTGACGAAGTCTGCCCGACCGAGCTGGCTGTCCTCGCCTGGGCTGCAAATCTCGGGACACTGACCTTTCATCCGTGGCCGGTCACCCGCGCCGACGTGGACCGGCCGGATCAGCTGCGGATCGATCTGGACCCGCAACCGGGAACCTCTTTCCGGGAGGCCGCCGAGGTGGCCCCTGACGTGCGCGCGTTGCTGTCCGAGGCTGGCCTGACTGGATTCCCCAAGACGTCGGGAGGACGCGGCCTGCACGTGTACGTCCCGATCCAACCGCGGTGGGAGTTCCCCGACGTACGCCGAGCGGTCATTGCCTTCGGCCGCGAATTGGAACGCCGGTTGCCGCAGCAGGTGACGATGTCGTGGTGGAAGGAGGAACGCGGCGCCAGGATCTTCATCGACTACAACCAGATGGCCCGTGACCGCACCATCGCCTCGGCTTACTCCGTACGCCCCTCGCCGCGAGCCCTGGTCTCGGCGCCACTGCTGTGGGACGAGGTGCCGCTGGTCTCCCCCGAGGACTTCGACCTGCGTTCGATGCCGGCCCGCTTCCGCACGATCGCGGACCCGCACGCGCCGCTCTACGACGGTCCGGGCTATTCGATCGACGCATTGCTGGAGTGGTCCGACCGGGATGCCACCGATCGCGGGCTCGAGGGCATGCCTTATCCCCCGGACTACCCCAAGATGCCCGGCGAACCACCACGGGTGCAGCCGAGCAAGAAGAACCCGGCCAACTGGCCGCAGGGTTGAAACCGAGGTCCAGCCCTTCGGTCACCGTTTCGTCACCGCGCGGTAGAGCACGAAATTACCTGTCCGTCGTACCGTGACAGCTATGAACAGAGAACCTGCGGCCACGCCCAGCGTGGTCAAGTCCGACGAACAGTGGCGCGCCCTGCTGTCTCCTGAGGAGTACAAGGTGCTGCGGCAGGCAGGCACCGAGCGGGCCTTCACCGGGGAATACACCGACACCAAGTCCGACGGCGTCTACTCCTGCCGGGCCTGTGGCGCGGAGCTGTTCCGCTCGGATGCGAAGTTCGACTCGCACTGCGGCTGGCCGAGCTTCTACGAGCCGACTGCCGACGACAACGTGATCCTGCGCAAGGACAAGAGCATGTTCATGACCCGCGTGGAGGTGTTGTGCGCGACCTGCCACTCACATCTGGGCCATGTCTTCGAAGACGCCCCACAGACGCCCACCGGCGACCGCTATTGCATCAACTCGGTCAGCATCAAGCTGGAGGCCAAGCCCGAGGGCGCCACCTGATCGACGAGCTGCTCGAGGGCGTCAGGGCAGGGCGGCGACCAGTTCGCTGATCGCTTTGCGCGCACCGGTGTAGAACGGCACCTCCTCACGGACATGGCGCCGCGCGGTGGATGCCCGGAGGTCGCGCATCAGATCCACGATCCGGTGCAGTTCATCGGCCTCGAAGGCCAATATCCACTCGTAGTCCCCGAGTCCGAATGATGCGACGGTGTTGGCACGGACATCGGGGTAGCCACGGGCCAGCTGTCCGTGCTCGGCCAACATTGCCCGGCGTTCCTCATCGGGCAGCAGGTACCACTCGTAGGAGCGGACAAAGGGGTAGACGCAGACATAGCCGCGGGGTGCTTCATCGGCCAGGAATGCCGGTACGTGGGACTTGTTGAACTCCGCCGGTCGGTGCAGCGCCATCTGTGACCACACCGGCACGCAGGCGCGACCCAACGCCGTACGCCGGAATCGTGAGTACGCCTCCTGGAGTGCCTGGGCGTCCTGCGCATGCCACCAGATCATCAGGTCGGCATCGGCCCGTAGCGCGGCCACGTCGTAGACCCCGCGCACGACGACGTCCCGGCCCGCCAACTCTTGGAACAGCGCGTCGACCTCCTCGCTGATCGAGGTACGACTCCCCTTCGGCAGCTGGGACTCTGCGCGAAAGACCGACCACATCGTGTATCGAATCGTCGCATTGATGTTCTTTGCTGCCTTACCCCGGCCAGGCACACGGCTGGCTTCGCCCGGCCGCTTGGCCTTACCCCTGCCAGGCGTACGCCCGGCGGCGCTGTCGGTTTCGGTCACGTAGGCCATTCTCCCCCACAGCTGCGGCGCCTACTCTTTCCAGACCAGTCACGAGCGTGGAGGAGCGATAAACGCATGCAGGGCCTGATGCAGGACTACCCACTCACTGTCGTCGGAATCTTCGACCGGGCAGAGAAGCTGTTTCCCGACAAGTCGGTGATCACCTCCACCGCGACCGGCATCGTTTCCCGAAGCTACGCGGAATGGGCAGACCGCACCCGTCGCCTCGGCACGGTCTTGTCCACCCTGGGAATCTCGGCGGACGGCCGAGTCGGCACCTTCGGCTGGAACACCGGCAACCACCTCGAGCTGTACTTCGCCGCCCCGTGTACCGGCCGTGTGCTGCACACCCTGAACATCCGGCTCTTCGCCGAACAGCTGACCTATATCGCCAACCACGCCGAGGACGAGGTCGTCTTCGTGGACAAGTCATTGACCGGTCTGCTGTGGCCGCTGTTGGAGACCTTCACGTCGGTCGGCCACGTCGTAGTCATGGACGACGGCAAGGGCGAGGTTCCCGACTCGGCGCCCGACGGCATCGAGGTGCACGACTACGAGGATTTGCTGGCCGCCGCGGAACCGGTGCAGTTCCACGTCGAGGACGAGTGGCGGGCCGCCTCGATGTGCTACACGAGCGGTACGACCGGAAACCCCAAGGGTGTGCTCTACTCCCACCGGTCCACTTATCTGCACACCATGGGTGTACTGATGGCCGACGGTCTCGGCGCCCGGGAATCCGACCGGATCATGCCGGTCGTGCCGATGTTCCACGCCAACGCCTGGGGCCTGGCCCACGCCGGCGTCGCAGCCGGGGCGGACCTGGTCCTACCCGGACCGGATCTCTCGCCGAAGGCCCTGGCGACTCTGATCGAGTCCCAACGGGTCACGATCGCGGCCGGAGTCCCAACGATCTGGATGGGCGTGCTGCCCGAACTCAAAGGCCGCGACCTCTCCGCCTTGCGGACGATCCCGTGCGGCGGTTCGGCGGTACCGCGGGCCTTGTCGGAGGCCTACCGCGAACAGACCGGGATGCCGATCCTGCAGGCCTGGGGCATGACCGAGACCTCGCCGGTGATCAGTGTCGCGCACGTGAAGTCGACGCTGGCCGACGCCACGGAGGAGGAGAAGGCCGACATGCGGGCGACAATCGGCCGGCCGATCTTCGGCTCGGAGATCCGGGTCGTGAACCCGGAGACGCTCGAGCCGGTTCCCGCCGATCGGAGCACACCGGGCGAGTTGCAGGCGGCCGGTGGCTGGGTCGCCCGCAGCTACTACAACGACGACCGTTCCCCGGAGTCGTTCACCGAGGACGGCTGGCTGCGTACCGGCGACGTCGCAACGATGGACGAGCACGGGTACGCCCGTATCGTCGACCGTACGAAGGACGTGGTGAAGTCCGGCGGTGAATGGATCTCCACCGTGGAGCTCGAGAACGAGATCATGGCTCATCCCGCGGTCGCCGAGGCCGCGGTGATCGGAATGCCGCACCCGAAGTGGGACGAGCGCCCGCTGGCCTGCGTCGTGGTGAAGAAGGGCGAGGAGGTCAGCAAGGAGGAGATCCTGGGCTTCCTCGAGGGACGGATCGCCAAGTGGTGGATGCCCGACGACGTGGTGTTCGTCGACGAGGT
>JACCUF010000026.1 GCA_013811975.1 Geodermatophilaceae bacterium
TGATCAGCTCCGGCGTCGGCAGGGCCTGGTCGATCGTCTGCTCCGGAGTGAGCAACGGCGCGTCTTCGTCGATGAAGTTCTTCCAGCCCCAGTAGATGTTGTCCGGCGGATCTCGGTGCAACACGGCCCAGGTCTCCTGCTTGGACCCCGGGTCGCCGTTCCCGTCTACATGGATCAGGACCGCCAACTCCTCGCGGGAGGTGTCGAGTAGTTCGCGTTCCGGGATCATCCCTATCTGGAACTGGTGCAGGACAAGCATCTTCTGCGGCAGTGCGTTGTTTCGGGTCAGGTCGGCGAGCCAGGTGACCACCGCGTTGACCTCCTCGATCGAGACAAATCCGATCTGGTTCAGGTGCACCTGGTTGGGCAGCAGCCTCCATTCGGGATCGAGGGCCAGACCGACATGCGGCAATCGCAGCAGCGGCTCGTAGGCCTGAGCCTGGGTCAGGAAGTCGGTCCGGCCCGGCTGCAGGTCGAGTACGACATAGATCCCAGCCGCACCGGCGGCGTCCACCCAGGGTTGCAGTTGGGTGATCGAAGCCTCGGCCGAGTAGTTGCCGTCTTCCCCAGGGAACTCCGAGGCGACGGTGGCGATGATCTCGAACATCGGAACGACTCTGGTGGACACCAGGTCGTCATACTCCGCAGCCGTTTCGATTGCCCGTTGCACGGCACCGTTCTCATCTTGCTCGCCAAGCACCCCCAGGGCACCACCCTCGGTGTAGCCGTAGAGCGCCACGAACATGCGCTGCTGAAACAGCAGCTGACCGCCACCGGGTAGCTGAGTGCCGGTGGCCGCCGTCGCCAGCTTCCAGTCCAGCCCCTGCTGGTTCCCGTAGCCCGCACCCAAGGCGATAACGGCGTCGGGCCTGTTCTGACTCAGAGCGGTGATCGTCTCGCTCGAGGCCCGCGGATCGAGTTGTTCAGGAGACACGACTTGTACGGCGACTCCGGCAGCGCGCGCGGTGGCGATGCCGGGCAGGGACTCCGGAGTCGACGTCGCCAAGACCAGCGTTCCGGTGACGGCCTCGGGTCGGCTCACCCGGGGCAGCCTCACCTCGGTCTCGGCCGAGTCCGTACTCGGCGCCGAGGCCGGCTCCCCGGCGGGTAGCAGCGCGACCGGGGAAGCCGGGTCGAGGGCGGCGAAGGCAGCGGCGAATTGGTCGACCGGCACCGGGTCGGCGTCGCCGAGGTCCATGCCGACTGCCTGGGCGAGCGCCGCAGCCTCCGTGGGGACCTCCAGGGTGGTCACGTCGGTGCCGATCAGCGGAACCCCTTCGGCCGCAGCGTCTCCGATGGCCAACACGGATGTGACTCCGAGCCGTTCCAATTCGATGCCGAGGGCATCGCCGACGCCGGCCGGAGGGGTCTGACCCGGGTCCGCCTGCATGGACAGCAGCAGTGGTACGCCCAGTGCCACCGCTGCGCTGGCGCCGAGAGTGAGGGAGGTCGGATCATCGGGGTCTGCCAGGACGACGACTTGAGAGCTGTCATACAGAGCGCGGCTGGTCGAGATGGCCGCAGCCGCCGGGTCCGGGTCCGCGATCAGAGTCATCGCGGCATCCGGCGTCGAGGTGCCGGGCTGCACGGTGGGACCAGCGCCCTGGTCGCGGCCGCCGTCACCCTCGTCGGTGCAGCCGGTCAGCAGCAGCCCGAGACATGTTGCGGCGCTGAATACCCGGGTGCAGGTCCGCATTACCTCCCCCATTTCTCAGCCGGACCGACGGCAGGAGCAACCGCCGCCGGCACGTGCCGCAGGTCGGGTGGCTGTGAACAAGAATGCCAGGCCGGTGAATCCGAAGGCAGGCCGTGTGCCACCGAACCATTGGCGCTGCGTCCTTACGCTCCGTACCCGCTCTTGACTAGAGTCGCGGTTGTGAGCGGGGCACTGAACAGCACGTCAGCCGCGCTCCTCGGGCTGTTGCACGAAGGTCCGCTCACCGGCGGACAGCTCGTGACCCAGGCCGACCAGCGGCTCGGGCCGTTGTGGACGTTGACCCGCAGCCAGGTCTACCGCGAGCTTCCGACTATGGCCGGCCGTGGGTACGTACGAGCTGGCAAGCCAGGTCCCCGTGCCTCATTGGCCTACACGATCAGCGCCTCCGGCAAGCGCGCCTTCGCTGCGTGGCTCGCCTCCCCGCTGGAAGCCGACCACCCTCGCAACCCGTTGCTGCTGCGCCTCGGGTTCGGCTCCTATCACGACAAGGCCGACTTGCGACGCCTGGTCGGCGAGGCTCAAGAGCAGCACGAAGTCTCCCTGGCCATACACAAGGAGACCGTCGACAGGCTGCGAAAGACTAAGGCGGATCCCTATGCGCTTGCCTCGGCGGAGTGCGGGATCGCCTACGAGAAGGCCCTGCTGAAGTGGCTGGACACCATCCCCACCTGAGAGGACCCTGCGGCCTGCGCCGAGGCGGGTAGCCTGGCAGCCCATGGCCGTTGACTTCGAGACCGAGCATGCCCGGCTGGACACCAGCCTGCGCAGCATCGAGGCCGTGACCGACGTCGAGGCACTCCGTACCGAGGTCATTGAACTCGAGAACAAGGCCTCCGTCCCGGACTTGTGGAACGACTCAGAGAATGCTCAGGCCGTGACCAGCCGGCTGTCGTATCTGCAGGGCGATCTACGGCGGATCGAGGACCTGCGGGCCCGCTTGGACGACATCGCGGTCATGCACGAACTCTCGGTCGACGAGGA
>JACCUF010000067.1 GCA_013811975.1 Geodermatophilaceae bacterium
AAGGCAACCGCGTCCTCCAAGGAATCCTCCAGCTTCTCGGCGACGGTCGGGTCGCCCTTGCTCTGCATCAACGTACGGAAGTCGTCGCCGGTGGCCAGGGCCTGGGTGATGTTCTTGCCGTCCACCAGTTCGTAGAGCACCGAGGCCGAGGCCTGGCTGATCGAACAGCCCATGCCCTCGTAGGAGACGTCCTCGATCTCGTTGCCGGACAGCTTCACGCGTAACGTGATCTCGTCACCGCAGGTCGGGTTCACGTGGTGGACCTCTACGTCGAAAGGCTCTCTCAGGCCACGGCCCAAGGGATGCCGGTAGTGGTCCAGAATGATCTCCTGGTACATCGATTCCAACTGCATCAGGCGCCCACTCCGGCGGTCACGGTCGCCACGTTCGGCTCAGTCGCCTCAGGCACCCCGAAGAACCGCTGGGCCTCGCGCACGCCGTCCAGCAGGGCCTGCACGTCCTCGCTGCCGTTGTAGATGTAGAACGTCGCTCGCGTGGTCGCGGGTACACCGAAGCGTCGTACGACCGGCCACGCGCAGTGGTGCCCGACTCGTACGGCAATGCCCAGGTCATCGAGCACCTGTCCCACGTCATGCGGGTGGATGCCCTCGACGGTGAAGGACACCGCTCCCCCGCGCTCGACAGTGTCCGGCGGCCCTACGATGTGGACCCCCGGGATCTGCTGCAGCCCGACAAGAGCCAACTCGGTCAGTGCGTGCTCGTGCTCGGCCACCCGGTCCATGCCGAGATCGCTGAGGTAGTCGCAGGCAGCGGCAAGACCGACGGCTTGGGCCGCCATCGGGACCCCGGCCTCGAACTTGGCAGGCGGTGGCGCGAAGGTCGATCGGTCGATGTGCACGACCTCGATCATCGAGCCGCCGGTGAGAAACGGCGGGAGTGCTTCGAGCAGCTCGTACCGGCCCCAGAACACCCCGATACCGGTGGGACCCAGCATCTTGTGTCCGGAGAAGACCAGGAAGTCCACATCGAGAGCGACTACATCGACCGCGGTGTGCGGGACCGACTGGGCGGCATCCAGCATCACCAGGGCGCCGACCTCATGCGCACGGGCGGAGATCTCCCTGATCGGGTTCACCGTTCCCAGGATATTCGACTGGTGCACGAGAGCGACGAGCTTGGTCCGCTCGTTGATGACGTCGTTGAGGGACTCCAGGTCGAGTCGGCCATCGTCGGTCAGCGTCAACCACCGGAGGGTGGCCCCGGTGCGGATGCACAGCTGCTGCCACGGAAGGAGGTTGGCGTGGTGCTCCATCTCGGTGACGACGATCTCGTCGCCGGGGCCGATCACGAACCTGGCCGCCTCGGGTCCAGCGGTCGATGAGTTGCTGATCGCGTAGGCGAGCAGGTTGATGCCCTCGGTGGAGTTCTTAGTGAACACCACCTCGTTCTCGGCGGCTCCGATGAACGCGGCAACTGTCCGGCGAGCTGCTTCGTAGAGGTCGGTGGCTTCCTCGGCGAGTTGGTGCGCCCCGCGGTGGACTGCCGCATTGTGGTTCTCGTAGAAGTCCCGTTCGGCATCCAGCACTTGGCGTGGCTTATGCGAGGTGGCCCCAGAGTCGAGATAGACCAGCCGCCGTCCGTCGCGAACCGTCCGCGACAGGATCGGGAAGTCCTTGCAGATCAACTCGGTGTCCAACAGCTGCGCAGTGTCCAACAGCTGCGCAGTGTCCAGCGGCAGGCTCATGTCGATTCCTAGACCACCGCAGCGGCCGGGGAAGCGGAACCGGTGGCGCCATACGCCTCGTAGCCCTCGGACTCCAGCTTGTCGGCGAGCTCGGGCCCGCCCTCCTCGGCGATCCGACCGTCGACGAACACGTGCACGAAGTCGGGGGTGACGTAGCGCAGGATCCGGGTGTAGTGGGTGATCAGCAGGACCCCGACCTCACCGGTCTCCCGGACGGTGTTCACGCCTTCGGCCACAACGCGGAGTGCATCGACGTCCAGACCGGAATCGGTCTCGTCGAGGACGGCGATCCGCGGCTTGAGCAGCTGCATCTGCAGGATCTCGTGGCGCTTCTTCTCCCCGCCGGAGAAACCCTCGTTCACGTTGCGCTCGGCGAAGACCGGGTCCATCTTCAGGCCGGACATGGCCTCCCGGACCTCCTTCACCCAGGTACGCAGCTTCGGCGCATCCCCGCGGATCGCGGTGGCCGCCGTCCGAAGGAAGTTGGACACCGACACGCCAGGAACCTCGACCGGGTACTGCATGGCCAGGAACAGCCCGGCCCGCGCACGCTCATCGACGCTCATGTCGAGCACGTTCTCGCCGTCGAGGGTGATCGTGCCGGCGGTAACGGTGTACTTGGGGTGCCCGGCGATGCTGTAGGCCAGCGTGGACTTGCCAGAGCCGTTGGGCCCCATGATGGCGTGCGTCTCACCTGCCCGGACTGTCAGGTCCACGCCCTTGAGGATCTCTTTGGTGTCCTCGCCATTGGCGCCGTCGCCGACGCTCACGTGCAAGCCGCGGATCTCCAGGACGGACCCGGCCGATCCGGCGGTGGGGCTGGAGTTGGGGCTGGTCACGATGCGGCTTGCTCCTTCTGCTTCAAGATCGCCGCCAGATTTGGGCGGGATCCGTTGGTATGTCTGGCCGTCTCCTTGACGTACACGACCTCGCCGAGCACCTCGACGTCGAAGACGTCGACCGGTTCGGTGGCTGGTGGGCCGGTGGGCGCGCCGCTGCGTAGGTCGAAGCATGATCCGTGCATCCAGCATTCGATCGTGTTGCCCTCGACCTCCCCCTCTGACAGCGCGACTTCGGCGTGTGAACACACGTCTTCGATCGCATAGACCACGTCGCCGCTACGGACGATCGCCACATCCATGTCGTCGAACTCGACCCGCAGTGCGCCGGGCTCGGTGACCTCGGCGAGCAGGCAGGCCTTGCGGAAGCCTTCTGGCGCACTCATAGAACGCCTGCTGCGGCCAGCCGCGCCTCGATGCGGACCATGAGGCGTTCCTGCAGCTCTGGCTCCCCCATCCGAGAAATCAGGTCGGCGAAGAAGCCACGAACGACGAGGCGGCGAGCCTCGTCGGCCGGGATTCCTCGGGAGCGCAGGTAGAACAGCTGCTCGTCGTCGAATCGGCCGGTGGCACTCGCGTGTCCCGCTCCGATGATTTGGCCAGTCTCGATCTCCAGGTTCG
>JACCUF010000115.1 GCA_013811975.1 Geodermatophilaceae bacterium
CAGCCATACATCGACGTTGCCGTCGCGCAGGATCGACGCGAAGTGGCGACCACCGGTGTCGAACGCCACGCGGTCCTGCCACAGCTGGGGAGATCTCGCAAGTTCGTTGACGTAGGCGAGCAGCTCGAACCGGTCGAGGGTGCGGTCCTCCGTGAGCGGGAGGGTCAGAACGGTCATCGGCGGCTCCTAATCGGTTCACTGAAACGCATCACTGATGCGGTTCAGTAAACCGTTTCACCGAACCTGACGTCAAGTCCAGCAGCGCATCGATGTCGCGGCCGAAGGGGCGGTCGGACGTCCCGGGCGGCAATGCCGCAGCCGCCGCGTCCAGGATCCGGTGCGCGTCGGCGCCCAGGCACACCGGCCGACCTCCCAGGAGCACCGCCTGATGCACACCGAGGAGCTCACATGCCAGCACCTCGGCGAGGCCGTCCAGGGCCGACCCCAGGGTTCGAGCGGACTCCATCGAGAAGCTCTGCACGTCTTCCTGACCAAGCGATGTCTCGACCGAGCCGAGGCAGGCGGGCACCGCCTCTCGACGCATTCGGTGCACCACGCCCACTGCTCGCTTGTGCACCGCCACGAGGCCCGCGTGCAATCCGGGGGAGTCCGTCAGCTGCCGTGGCAGGCCGGTGACCCGGTCGTCCAGTAGTCGGTGCAGCCGAGCCGCGGAGGTCTCAGCCAGATGGCATGCCGCCACCGTCACGGCATCCAGCGTGGCGGCCAGATCGAAGCCGTCGAAGCCGGCGGAGCCCACGAAGGCGCCATCTATGAAGGCAGGGGAGTCGCTCACGCCGCCCAGCGCGCGCTCGACGGCCGCATCGAGGGCCGAAGTGCACCTGGCCAGGTGGGCCAGGGCAGGCCCCAACACGCGGAACGAGAGTGGCGCCTGGAGGGCCCGCGGTGCGGGGTCGAACCCGGCAACCTCGCGGATCCTTTCCAGCGCGGCGGCCAGCTCGGCGTCCCCCCGGGCGAGCAGCGGGGAGTAGGGGTCGCGGTGGGCGCCCGTGACGGCGATCCCGGTTCCCGCGACCACGGCAGCCCGGTCAGCCAGCTGCCTCGCCCGCTCCGAGGTCAGGACGGCCAGCGCACTCGTCGTCGGGACGCCCTCGAGCAGCGCCACCCCCTCCTTGACGCCGAGGGGGAACGGGCGCAGGCCCGCCGCGGCCAGTGCGTCGGCCGCTGGCCGGGCGGTCACGCCGTCGGGGGCCAGCGCCGACCCCGACCCCGTGACGAGGGCCCCAAGGTGGGCCAGGGCGATGATCTCCCCGGCCGCCCCCAGGCCGGTGGAAGGGACGGCCGGAACGACGTCGGCGTTCAGCAGCGCCGCCAACTGGCGGCACAGCCCCACGGTGACCGCGGCGTCGCCGTTGAGGAACGTCCGGAGTCGGGCAGCCAGCGCGGCGCGGGCCTGGCGCCGGGTGAGCCAGGGCGGCGAGCCGACCGCACGCCCGAGCATCAGCGTGTCCTGATGCCGTTCCCGGACCGCGGCATCGAGCTCGAGCTGGCTCTGGTCCCCCATTCCGGTAGTGACCCCGTACACCGGACCGGGCGACTCGAGTGCCGAGACGGCGGCGGCGCGGACGCTCGCCACTGCTGCGGCCAGCGGTTCGGCGATCCGGATCTGACGACCGCGCGCGACGGACCTGATCTCCACCGGGCCGAGATCTTCCGCGGCGGTCAGGACGAGCGCGCCGGGCACCGAGTCCTCCGAGGTCACCGGTACCTGAGCATGGTGCCGACGTCCGAGGCCTCCGCCCGGGTCAGGATGAGATGGGCTAGCGCAACGTCGAGGATGGACAAGCCCCGGTGCCAGAACAGGATTCGCTCCTCGTCTCGCTCACGCCCAGGCTTGGCGCCGCTGACGATCTCGCCGAGCTCGGCGTACAGGGACTCGCGCGTCAGCCGCCCGGTATCCACGTGCGCACGCAGCGCCCCGAACCGGCCCGACTGCGACTCGCGCCAGTCGTCGACGACGACCTTGTCCATCACGTCGAGCAGGTCGATCTCGACCGCGCTGACGGTGCCGTACGGAACCACGAAGGCGCCGCGCTGCACCGAAGCCGTAAGCAGCAGCGGCGTCGGCTCGGTGAGCCGGGAAGCCTCGACCAGGATGTCGGCGCCGTCGAAGCACTCGGCCGCGGTGTCGACCACCCGGACCGTGGTCGAGATCTCGGCACGCAGACGCTCACCGAAGGCCTCTCTCGACTCGGGCCGGGCACTGGTAACGCGGATCTCGTCCAGGTCGAAGAGGTGGTCGAGCATGGTGACATTGGAGAACGCGGTGCCTCGGGCCCCGACGTGGCCGAGCACCCGGGAGTCCTTGCGCGCGAGGTGCTTCGCACCAACCGCAGTCATCCCCCCGGTCCTCGCCTCGGTGATGAAGGTGGCGTCCATCACCGCAAGGGGGACGCCGTTGCACGGGTCGTACAGCGTCGCCAGCGCGAGCTCGCTGGGCAGGCCCTGTTGGTAGTTCGGCACGAAGTCGCCGACCACCTTGACGCCACTGATGCCGCGCTCACCGAGGGTGGAGACGTGCCCGCGCAGGACATTGAAGTGCCCGATCCCGCCGTTGTCCGGCACGAGGTGCATCCGGGGCTCGAAGACCGTCCTGCCTCGCCCATGGGCGTCGACGACGGACTCGATCGCGTCGATCACCTCGGTCAGCGTGAGCTCCAGGGAGTCGACGTCGGGGCCTGACAGGAAACGCAGCCAGAGCGCCGCCGACATTCGGACCCTTCGCTTTCGGGAGCAACTGAATCGAACAATACGAGTACCCGAAGCAATGTAACAGGGTATTCTGCCGAGCCCGGCCCCGCGAGAATCGAGAGGAAAGTCCATGACCCAGGTCACCGGCCGCGCCTCCGGCAGCCCGGGCGATGTCGGCGCCGCCCGCGCCCGGACCGAGGCCTGGTTGCTCGACCTCGTCCATAGCCACCGCCTTTCCCCGACCCAGCGCCGGGTCGTGCAGTCGATGCTGGACTCGATGCCCGACGTGGCCTTCATGTCCACCGTCGACGTCGCCGAGCTGGCCGGCGTGAGTCAGCCGACCGTCGTCCGGCTGGCGTCGGCCCTGGGGTTCAAGGGCTACCCGGAGTTCCGTGCGGCCGTACGCCGGCTCGCCCTCAGCTCGGACGAGCCGCTGAACGTCCCCGAGCGGCGAAGCGCCCTGGGCATCGCCCTGGCGGCCGAGCAGTCGAACATCGCCGCCCTGGAGCGGACGCTCGACAGCGACCGCGCGGTGCGTGGCGTGGAAGCGCTCGCGGGGACGCACCCGTTGGGGATTCTCGGGATCCGGGCCTCGTCGGCACTGGCCCAGTACATGGGCTACTTCGCGTCCCGGATCATTCCGGGCGTCCGGGTCCTGACCGACGCGGGCACCTTGGACGACGACCTGTTCGAGCTGCGCGACGACGGTGCGTCCGCGCTCCTCGCCTACGTGATGCCGCGCTACCCGCTCGCCAGCGTGCTGGCGCTGCGGCACGCGCGGGAGCTCGGGATGACCACCATCGTCGTCACTGACAGCCACCTGGTGCCCTTCAGCGACGACGCCGACGTGCTCCTCGTCGCCCCCGTCGGCGCCGACCTGATCTTCGACACGCACGGCGCGGCGCTCACCCTTTCCACGGCGCTGCTGGACGCAGTGGCGCGACACGACCCGGTGCGTAGCCAGGCGCGCCTGGAGGCTCACGAGTTGCTCGTGGACCGCTGGGCCTTCAGCGACTAGCCGAAACTGAGTGCCGCCAGCAGGCACGAGAGCACCTGGGCGTGCTCTTCCAGCAGGTCGGGATAGTGGTTGTCAGGACGCGTGATCGCGAGATGCCCTGCGCCGTACCAGATCTCGTCACGATCCTCACTGGCCAGCAGCAGCGCACGAACCGGCTCGGCCAACAGTGAGCGGGCGATCTGGGAGTCCTCGCTGGCCAGCAGCGTCCACCGCATGTCGAAGGCCGGGTCTCCGCTGGGCAGTGCCATCATCCCGCCGGTCTTGTGTGACCAGAAGCGGGCCGGGACCAACCGCAACGTCGGCAACGGGACAAGCGATGGCGCCGCGGTAACCGCATAGCGCCGGACCCGGTCGCGGCCGCGTTCGTACACGATTTCGAACCCCGTCATGCGCCAACTGCCGACCTGGCCGCGGACCACCCCGCGCGCCTGGTGGTAGGTGTCCAAGCGCATCGGTGCGGATGCAATCAGGTCCACCAGGGGGGCGTCCTCGGCTGAATTCCCGTCGCTCACCGACCAACCGCGACCCTGCGCCCACTCGGTCAGGGGTGGTGCCTCGGGCTGTTCGGTCCACCAGTCCGGCGTCGAGAACAACCTGCCCCGACGACGACCCGGCGCTGGTCCCGGTCCGGCGGGGCCGGGCCCGGATTGCCAACCCGGTCCCGGGCCGAATGGTGGCTGACCGGGCCCCTGCGGCGGTTGGCTCGTCATGTCCTCGACTCTCTCACGACCCCTTCGTCCCCACGCCCTTGAAGAAGGTGTAACAGAACACGCCGTCCGACTCGGTCGTTCGATGGAGGTCTCGGACACCGGCATCGAAGCTGGACGGCTCGCTGAGACCCGCCGCGATCGAGGACTCGCGAACTCCCTCGATCATCGCGGTGAAAGTTCTTCTCGTGAAGCCATCGACCAGCGCGGGTCGGCTCGAATCCACGTACACCATCCGGGGGGAGACGCCGACCTCGTCGAAACCCGCCTCGACCATCAGCGGGTAGAGCGCTCGGCCGATCAGGGCGTTTCCACCGGCCTTCGCCTGCAACGTGATCTGACACTGGATCGCCGCCTGAGCCGCGGGGCTGTCCGGATAGTAGTAGGCAGAGCCGTGATCGCCCTCGATGACGGTGATGGTGCCGCCGGGCTTGAGCATCCGGCCGAGCGCTGCCAAGGCCGTAACCGGGCGGGACAGGTGCTCCAGGACGAAACAGACGAAGACGTGGTCGAAGGACTCGGCGTCGAAGGGGAGATCGAAGATGTCCCCTTGCCGGAACTCCACGTTGGTTAGCCCAGCGGTGTCGCCCCGTCGCTTGGCTTCGGCTACCGACTCCGCGGAGACGTCAACCGAGGTGAATCGGGCCTCCGGGCTCCGTTGAGCCAGAGTGAGCGTCTGGGCACCTACGCCGCAGCCGGCTTCGAGCACCGTGCTCCCGCGCGGATAGGCGGTGTCGGAGTGCAGCAGATCGACCAGCGTTCCGGCCTGGTCCTGCAGGCGCTCATTCTCGCGTGGCTGATAGCCGTGTACGTAGGTGTCGCTCATTGCTGTGCACGTTATGCGCATAACGGGTAACAAACCGGCCGGAGATCCTGACGTTATGCGCATAACGTGCGACGGGGGGCCAGTGGCCGGAGCGATGAAGCCGGGTCAGCCGAAAGTGTCGCGCAGGCCGCGGCCCTTGAACCTCCGAGGACCGGCGTGTCTGGTTGGAGCGACCGGGCCCTGCACGCGGATCCGGCGAATCAGATTGCTGCCGAGTTCGGCCGCCAAGCGGGCCTGCATCCTCGGAACGAGCAGCCGAAGCTGCGTGGCCCAGGCCGTGGTGTCGGCGATGACCAGCAACTCCCCGTCGCGCAGTTGTTCCGGCTGGCAGTGGGCGGCGATCTGCGGTCCGACCAGTTCGGTCCAACGGCCGAACAGCGTGCCCTCCCGTGCCTGATCACCCCAGCCCCGATCGTCGACGAGCCGACCCACCAGGGATCCCAGCGGCTGCGGATCGTTCGGATCCGGGCCCGCCGAGCTCCAGTTCTCTCGGCGCCGACCGGCCACCCGCCGGGGACGCACGCCTGGGTTGGACTTCGCCGCCGTCCGAGCGGCCGCCTGCATCGCTGCCCGGGCCAGATCCCCCGGCGTCGAGGCCGCACCCCCGACACCGCCGACGGCCCCGTCCGAATTCACGGTCTCCCGCTTCCTAGCCAATGGGATGGACCTCACCGTCGGCCACCTGGAAGCGCATTCCGCTCAGCGAGGCGGGCACGTCCTCGGAGACCGCCGCAGTGATCAATGTCTGCTCGGCCGCGGCCGCGATGGTGGACAGGTGCGCCCGGCGGCGGGTGTCCAGTTCGGCGAAGACGTCATCCAGGATGAGGATCGGCTCCACCCCGTCAGCGCGCAACAGATCGTAGGCACCGAGTTTGAGCGCCAGCGCGAACGACCACGACTCCCCGTGGCTGGCGTACCCCTTGGCTGCGCTCCCGCCCAGCCGCAGCCGGAGTTCGTCGCGGTGCGGCCCGACCAGCGTGATTCCCCGGTCGAGTTCGTCACCGCGGACCCTGAGCAGAGCCTCAGCAATGGCCTCAGTCAACTCAGCCACCGACTCAGGGCGGCCCTGAGTCGAAAGATTCGAGTCAGGGGCGCCCTGAATCGGGTAAGGGTCGGGACGCAGCGCGCTGCTCTCGTAGGTGATGCCGGCGGCTTCCTCAGCCGCCGATCCGGTTCCGGCAATCGCCGCATAAGCAGCGCTGACGTACGGCGCGAGCGCGGCGACCAGAGCCAGCCGGCCGGCCAACAGCTCCCCGCCGACCCGGGCGACATGGGCGTCCCAGATGTCGAGGGTGCGCAACGCGTCGCCGCGAGCATGCCGGGCGGTCTTGAGCAGGGCATTGCGCTGCTTGAGCACCCGGTCATAGTCCTGACGTACCCCCGCGTAGCGCGGTGCGCGGGTGACCAGCAACTCGTCGAGGAACCGGCGCCGCTCGGACGGATCGCCGCGAACCAGGGCCAGGTCCTCCGGAGCGAACAGCACCGTCCGGACCAAGCCGAGCAACTCGCGGGGGCGCGGTAACGGGGCGCGGTTCACCCGTACCCGGTTGGCTTTCACCGGACTGATCTCGCATTCGACGAGCAGTTCCCGATCATCCCGGGCGAATCGCGCTCGCACGATCGCCTGCCCCGCACCCTGGCGGACCAGGGGCGCGTCCGTGGCTACTCGGTGCGAGCCGAGCGTGGCCAGATAGCCGACTGCCTCGACGAGGTTGGTCTTGCCCTGCCCGTTCGGGCCGACGAAGACCGCCGGGCCCGGTTGCAGCGCCAGGTCCGCGGTGACCCAGCTACGGAAGTCGTGCAGGACCAGTTGGCGCAGATGCACAGCTCAGCCACCGATCCACCCTGGTGATCTTGACCTTATGGTGGGTTTTGGGCGGCCTGACACGGCGGGTCGCCACCACACGGTCAAGATCACGAGAAGTCGGCGGGGCGGTCTGCCATCCGGCGAGACGGTGGCTCGGGGGATCCTGGGGCCTCGACGTCCTCGTCCCTGCCCACGGTGGTGTGCCCGCCGAATTGGTTCCGCAACGCCGCAACGGCCTGCATGGCCGGGGAGTCCTCCTGTCGGGAGGCGAACCGGGCAAACAGCGCAGCGGAGATCACCGGCATCGGCACCCGGTGCTTGATTGCCTCCTCCACGGTCCACCGGCCCTCACCGGAGTCCTGGACGTAGCCCTGGATGTCGTCGAGTTCCGGGTCCTGTTCCAACGCCCTGACGAGGAGGTCCAGCAGCCACGAGCGAATCACGGTGCCCTGCGTCCAGGCCGTGAGTACTGCGGGTACGTCAGTGACCAGATCTGCGGCGGCCAGTAGCTCGTACCCCTCGGCGTAGGCCTGCATCAGCCCGTACTCGATGCCGTTGTGCACCATTTTGGCGAAGTGCCCGGCACCGACCTCGCCCGCGTGGGCGTACCCAGCTCCGGGTTCTCCGGGGATCGCCGGCGGTCGCAGCGCGTCGAAGATCGGGGCAAGTCGCGCCACGTTCGCCGCGGACCCTCCGGCCATCAGGCCGTACCCGTTCTCCCGACCCCACACCCCCCCGGAGACGCCACAGTCGACGAAACCAATGCCACGCTCGTCCAGCATCGCGGCGTGCATCTGGTCGTCGGTGAACCGGGAGTTCCCCCCGTCCACGAGGAGGTCGCCGGCCGAGAGCAACTCGCCGAGAGCGGCGATCGTCTGCTGCGTCGGCTCGCCGGCCGGAACCATCACCCACACGGCTCGCGGAGCATCCAAGGCAGCAATCAGCTCCTCGAGGCTCGCTACGTCGCGGGTGCCAGGATTGACGTCGTACCCGATGACTTCGTGACCAGCATCGCTCAGCCGGCCGACCATGTTCGCACCCATCTTGCCCAGGCCGATCATTCCGAGTTGCATCTCGTTCGCGCTCCTGATCTGCCTGTTGCCGGGTAAGGGTTAGCTGGGCAACCGTACGGGCATGATCAGGTACCGGTAGGTCGCCGCATCGCCGTCTCCACCCACAGCACTGAGCACCGCCGGCTTGAGTGGCGTGGTCATCTCCAGGCGGGCAGTCTCCGAATGCACGGCGGCTAGGCCATCGAGGAGAAACGCCGGATTGAACCCGATCGTCGTGGTCTCGCCCTCGAACACGACCTCGCAGCGTTCCTCGGCCTGGGACTCCTCATCACCGCCGGCCCTCAGCGTGACCGCACCGTCGGAGAACTCGCAGCGCAGCGGCGCCCACCGCTCGGCGACCAGCGCGACCCGCTTGGCCGCCTCGGTGAATGCGGCGACGTCGAGTTCGGCATGCGAGCTGAACTCCGGCGGCAGGATCGAGCGGTACTTCAAGAACTCCGCATCCAGCAGCCGGGTGGTGGTCTGCTTGCCCTGTCCGGACAACCCGAGCAGGCCCTCTCCCACGCCGCTGGACGACAGCGACACGGTCACCTCCGAGCCTCCCGTCAGCGTCTTGGCGGCGTCGGCGAGCGTCCGGGCGGGTACCAGGATCGCGGCGCTGGCTCCCGGCGTGCTCGGCTTCCAGGTGAACTCCCGCAGTGCCAGCCGGAACCGGTCAGTGGCCACCAGGGTGATGGTGTCCGCTTCGATCTCGATCCGGACGCCGGTCAGCATCGGCAGTGTGTCGTCCCGACCGGCGGCGATCGCCACCTGGCCAACGGCTTCGGCGAAGACCGAGGCGGCAACGGTCCCCGCCGTCGATGGCATCGTCGGCAAGGCCGGGTAGTCCTCCACCGGAAGGGTCGGCAGGCTGAACCGGGCGTTGCCGCAGTTGATGGACAACCGTGGCCCGTCGACGGCCACGTCCACCGGATGCGGCGGCAGCGACTTGGTGATGTCGGCCAGCAGGCGTCCGGATACCAGGGTTCGCCCGGAACTGGCGGCATGCACCGGTAACTCGGCCTGGGTGGAGACCTCGTAGTCGAATCCGGACACCTCCAGGGTGTCTGCCTCGACGCTCAGGACCAGGCCAGCCAGCACCGGGACCGGCGGGCGAGCCGGCAGGCTGCGAGCCGTCCAGGCGACCGCGTTGGCCAGTGCATCTCGCTCCACCCGGAACTTCATCTAGGTCCCCATCCTCAACTGATTGCCATCCTGGTTGTGGTGCATATGTCCTCGATAGATAGAACTCATCATCGTCATCACGGCTGTGGATGCTGTGGATATCACGCCGTCCTACCTGCTCGGCAGGCGCACTGTCGAGGCGGGTAGCTGTGCACCGACCTGAGCGTAAAAGGTGAACGGGTGGGGACATCGGGGTTTCGTACGGGTTACCTCGGGGCCGGTATCGCACGTATCCACTGTTGTCCACACCGTTGTCCCCACGCTGTGCACGCCTGGCAGCAGATCGCGGTTCTCGGACCGTCCTGTGTGGATGAACGGACGTGACGAATCTGGCTGAAGTGATGCGGCGCGAAGGGTACATTTTGACCGGCACTACTGGCGCGCGCGTGCCTTGATGCGGCTGGTCAGTTCGGTGACCTGATTGAAGATCTGCCGACGCTCAGCCATCAACGCACTGATCTTGCGCACGGCGTGCATCACCGTGGTGTGGTCCTTGCCGCCGAAGATCTGCCCGATCCGGGGCAGGGACAACTCGGTCAGTTCGCGGCAGAGATACATCGCGATCTGCCGCGCGGTGACCAGGACCCGACTACGGCTGTGCCCCTTGAGGTCGTCGACACTGACGCCGAAGTACTCCGCGGTGACCGACATGATGATGGTGGCGGTGATCTTCGGGCCCTCGGTGTCGGGCAGCAGGTCACGCAGGACTTCCTCGGCCAGGCCGATCGAGACCTCCGTACGGTTGAGGCTGGCGTAGGCGTTGACCCGGATCAGCGCGCCCTCGAGTTCGCGGATGTTCGTCTGGATCTTCGAAGCGATGTACTCCAGCACCTCCGGGACGACCTCGGGCAGGACATCGCCGGCGACCTTCTTGCGCAGGATCGCGATCCGGGTCTCCAGATCGGGGGCCTGGACGTCGGTGATCAGGCCCCACTCGAACCGGGTCCGCAGCCGGTCCTCCAGCGTGGTCAACTGTTTGGGCGGGCGGTCTGAGGAGATCACGATCTGCTTGTTCGCGTTGTGCAGGGTGTTGAACGTGTGGAAGAACTCCTCCTGGGTCCGCTCGGCGCGTTCGAGGAACTGGACGTCGTCGACGAGCAGCAGGTCCACATCGCGATAGCGCCGCCGGAAGTCCTCGGCCCGGCCGGCATGCACCAGGTTGATGAAATCGTTGGTGAACTCCTCGGTGGTGAAGTAGTTCACCCGGTGATGCGGGAAGACCGTCTCGCTGTAATGCCCGATGGCGTGCAGCAGGTGTGTCTTGCCCAGCCCGGACTCGCCGTAGATGAACATCGGGTTATAGGCCCGGACCTCGGCCACCGCGAAGGCGGCAGCGTGGGCGAAGCGGTTGCTGTTCCCGATGACGAAGCTGTCGAAAGTGTACTTGGGGTTCAGCCGGGCCGGCGGGTGCTGTCGGGCGCGGCCCCGAGCCATCTGCGTGACTCGGCCGCCGTTATCAGCCGAGGTTCCTCCGGGCTCGCGGGCCGGGTCGCGAGCGGAGTCACCGGCGGCAGTGCGACGCGAATGCTCACTCAACGATCGGACGTTCGGGGGGCTGGGGCGGTCATATTCGGGGTCGGGCTCGCGGTCGTCGTGCCCATGGTCGGTGGGGCGCTGCACATGCGGGACGACCGGGACGCTGGGATCGTCGGCGCCCAGTTCGTACTGGTCGTCTGGTCCATTGTCGAAGCCGGCGATGTGGGCGCTGTTGTCGCTGTAGGACTCGGTCAGGGTGGTGTCCGGAATCGGCGCCTCGACGGTGACCGCGATCCGGACGTCGCGACCGAGTTCGATGCACAGCTGCTCTGTCAGCAGGGGTCGGAGCCGAGACTCGAGGAAGTTCTGGGTGAACTCGTTGGGAGCGGCGATCAGCACCGTGTCCTCGACCAGCCCCAGCGGGCGGGTCAGGCCGAGCAGGGCCATCTGATGGGGGGCGACGTCGCTGCGTTCGAGGCTGGTGAGCACCCTGTCCCAGGCTGTGGATAGGTCCAAGGGCTCAGCCACCTACCCTTGTCCCCCTCGACGTTCCTCATGCCCGGTGCGGACGTTGCCCGCGCTAGGTCTGCCAGCCCGGACGCGTCGTCGGACAGTCCACATGCTTATCCACAGGCTGTGCATCGAGCCGAACGTCGAGTCGTTCTCTCGACCCGGAGGCGGCATACCTTGCCGGCGGCGCGGGTAGCCGGGGAAGCCTGCGGGGTGAGCGAAAGGGAACGCTAACAGGCCCGGCGTGGCGGCGACAACCGACGGTTCGGTCGGGTTGCACCCTGGATTGACCATCGCCGGGTCCGCTGCGTACGGTGAAGAGGCTGCCGTCCAGGTAGCCCTCTGCCTGCACGTATGCTCTATCTCTGCGGGACTCCCTCGGGACGCAGACCCGCATGCCATTCCGGCATCGCCGCCCTGCGATGCCTCCTCACCTCCAGGAGTATCGACCGTGAGCAAGCGCACCTACCAGCCGAACAACCGCCGGCGTGCCCGCACGCACGGTTTCCGGTTGCGGATGCGGACCCGTGCCGGTCGCACCATTCTGGCCGCCCGCCGCCGTAAGGGCCGCGGCAAGCTCTCTGCCTGACCCGGGCACCCCCAATGTTGCCCGCGACGGTCCGACTGCGCCGCCGCGTCGAGTTCGACGCCGTGGTGCGGCGCGGACGGCGCTGCGGGCACGGACCGCTCGCGGTACACGTTCACCCGGGCATGGCCTCCACCTCGGTCGGCTTCATCGTGAGCCGCGCTGTCGGTGACGCGGTCACCCGCCACCGGGTCACCCGCCAACTCCGTCATCTGATGCGCGATCTGTACCCGACCCTGCCCCCCGGTACCGGTGTCGTCGTCCGCGCATTGCCGGCTGCGGCGGGTCGTACGAGTGGGGACCTCGGTACGTCGCTCGATCGTGCCCTGGACCGCGCTCTGGACCGGGCGCGCACCAGGACCGCGCGCTCCGAGCGACCCCGGGCCGCCTCATGAGTGCGGACTTGACGCTGCGACGGCAGGCCGAGCCCAGGTTGGGACTGGCTGGACGCGGTCTGCTCGCGATCGTGCGGTTCTACCGCGACGCGGTCAGCCCGGCGCTGCCCCCACGGTGCCGCTTCTACCCGACTTGCAGCTCCTACGCGCTGACCGCGCTGGAACGGTACGGGCCCGGGCGCGGAAGCTGGCTTGCCCTACGCCGGATCGCCCGCTGTGCACCCTGGCATCCCGGTGGCGTCGATCACGTACCGCCGCCTCGCGGTGAGTGCGGCCCGGTAGGAAAGCCCGAGCGCTCGGTCACCCTCGGCAAAGACGTTGGGCCGCAACAGCGGTCGGTAGGTCAGGAGACGGCTGTTGTTTGATTGGCTCTATACCGCGATCTCGTGGGTGCTCAAGATGTGGCACTCGCTGTTCTCGACGTTCCTGGATCCAGCTGCTGGTCTGACCTGGGCACTGTCCATCGTCTTTCTCGTGATCACGGTCCGGATCCTGCTGTTCCGCCTGTTCGTGAAGCAGGTCCGCTCGCAGCGTGCGATGCAAGAACTGCAACCCGAGATCGCCAAGCTCAAGAAGCAGTACGGCAGCGACCGTCAGGGCATGGCCCAGGCGATGTCGGCCCTGCAGAAGGAGCGCGGGGTCAACCCGCTGGCCGGCTGCCTGCCGATCCTCCCGCAGATCCCGGTGTTCATCGGCCTGTTGCACGTACTGCGCCGGCTGCGCCCGGATGCACCGGGGCTCTACGGCTGGGACGCGACGCTCACCGATCAGGCCGCCAGCGCGCAGGTCTTCGGAGCGCCGATCTCCTCCGCTTTCATCATGCCTGGTGGCGTCAAGACCGAGTCGATCCTGGAATTGCCCGGAGTGGAGTTTTCGACCATCAGGATCGTCACCACGATCCTGATCGTAGTCATGTGCCTGACCACCTTCTTCACCCAGAAGCAGATCATGTCCCGCTCCGGGCCGGTCGAGGGCCAGGCAGCAATGATCCAGAAGCTGCTGCTCTACGGAATGCCGATCGGGTTGTTCTTCTCCAGCTTCTTCTTTCCGCTCGGCGTGCTCATGTACTGGTTCGTCAACAACCTGTGGACCCTGGGCCAGCAGTTCTACATCCTCCGGAAGTTGCCTCCGCCCGGCTCGGCCGGTGCGCTAGCCAAGGCCGAGGCCGACCGTCCCAAGATCGACCCGAAGGAGTTGGCGCCCAAACCCGGTGCCAAGCCGGTACGTGGACCAAAGGGCCGAACGCCGGTGGTCAACGCCGCAGCAGCCTCAGCACTCGACGGCCCTGACGGAGATCCGTCCGACAACGGCGCCCCCGGTGGTCCCGAGGCGAAGGGGTCAGGTCCCGCCAAGTCCGCCAAGCCGTTGGCCAGGCCGTTGGGAAAGCGGCCGTCCAAGCCGATGGCAAAGCCGTTGCCCAAGCCCGCGTCCGGTGCCGCCAAGGCATCCGGAACGAACGGCAAGCGGACTGGATCCGGTTCGCCCAACGGGACGACGGCAAACGCCGCTGGTTCGGACGCCGCTCGTTCGGACGCCGCTGGTTCGGACGCCGCTGGTTCGGACACATCGGCCGCGGACGATACGCAAGCTTCGGGAAACGGGAACGCAAGCCCGGGTCAGCCAAGAGCGAACGCCGGGTCCGGCGCCCGCCAGGCCAATCGTCCCGCCGCCAACAAGAATCGGCGTAAGAAGCGCTAGACCAGACCACGGCGCCGGCACGGGTTGTTGCGCGCTGCGCTACCCAGATCGGTCGACCACGACTGATTCATCGAGTCCACGAGCCCCGCTGAGCAAGGAGTCTCCCAAGTGTCAGAGTCCACTACCGCACCAGGTGCAGTCACCAGTCAGGATGAGCCCGGATCAACGCTGGCCGCCGACGCCCTCGAGGGGGAGCCCGAAGCCGGTGCGCCGGAGGGCAATCCGGAATCGGCAGCGATCGTCGATGACTCCGAGAGCAGTGATTCCGAGGGCGATGCAGCCGCCGCGACCGGCGAGGCTCTGCTGATCCAAGAAGGCGAGGTCGCCGGCGACTATCTCGAGCAGCTACTCGACATCCTCGACTATGACGGCGACATCGACCTCGACGTCGAGGGAGGCCGGGCGATCGTCGCGATTGTCGGGGCCGATGACCTGGACCCGCTGGTCGGATCGCGTGGTGCGACCTTGGACGCCCTGCAGGAACTCACCCGCCTGACCGTTGCCCAACAGACCGGCGTGCGTACCCGGCTGATGCTCGATGTCGGCGGCTACCGAGCCGGACGGCGTACCGAACTCAGCGAGCTCGCCGCGACCAGCGCGGCCCGGGTGATCGACAGCGGGGAGACCGTACGGATGAACCCGATGAACGCCTTCGAACGCAAGATCGTGCACGACGTCGTGACCGCGACGGACGGGGTACGAAGTGAGTCCGAGGGCGAGGATCCGGCCCGCCGCGTGGTGATCCTGCCCGATCGGTGACCGCTCCTGTCGCAGCCGCGATGGTCTTCGGGGAACGACTGCCGCTGGCCGAACGTTTCGCGGACTGGCTGACCGGCCCGGGGATCACCCGTGGGCTGCTCGGTCCGCGCGAGGCCGACCAGATCTGGGAGCGGCACCTGCTCAATGGCGTGGACATGGCGTCCCTGATCGAACCTGGGTCCGTTGTTCTGGACCTCGGGTCCGGTGCCGGACTGCCTGGATTGCCGCTCCTGTTGGCCCGCCCAGACTTGGAGATGGTTCTCGTCGAACCCAGGGCCCGACGGATCGAGTTCCTCAACGAAGTGTGCGCTGATCTTGGTCTTCGAGCGCGTGTCGTGCGCGCCAGGGCAACGCCGGCTGGCCTTGTCCTGCTGCCTGAAGGCGCGTCCCACACCCCCATACCGCTGGCCGACGTCGTGACGGCGCGTGCGGTGGCGCCGATCGCCGAGCTCGGGCGCTGGGCGAGGCCGCTGCTCCGGCCGGGCGGGCGACTGTTGGCGGTCAAGGGTCTGTCGGCCGCCGCGGAACTGGACCGGGATCGTTGGGTGCTGAATGGCCTCGGGTTCCTGAACGCGGATGTCCTGACAATCCCAACGCCGGTCGGGGTGAACGCGTCCCCGGCGCCTCCGACGGCTACGGTGATAGCGATGACAGCGGGCGGTGTTTCACGTGAAACATGACCGGCCTGCGGATGACCCGGGAATTGTTTCACGTGAAACGCAGGCGGTGATCTGATGGGCCCCGAGGATAGGACGCCCGCCTCCGTTTCCCCTGCTACCCGGGCGACTCCCAACATCGTGCCCGCCGAGATCTGGAGTCGCCTCGTCGAGCCGTCGACCCTCAACGTGGGTGATCAGCCCCCCGCTACCCCGATTGCAGCGGAGGCCGAGCGCGCAACACGCGTGCTCCATGCCCGTGAGCAGGCTCAGTTCGCCCTGCCCTCCAGTCCACGGGTGATCACCGTCTCCAACCAGAAGGGTGGCGTCGGCAAGACCACCACCGCGGTGAACGTGGCCGTGGCCCTCGCGCTGCACGGTGCCCGCGTCCTGGTCATCGACTCCGATCCTCAGGGCAATGCGAGCACAGCACTGGGCATCGAGCATGCCGTGGGAACCCGGTCGATCTACGATGTCCTTATCGGGAACAGCTCGCTGGCCGAGGTCGTCGTGGCTCACGAGAGCGTGCCCGGTTTACGCTGCGCCCCCGCGACGATCGACCTCGCCGGCGCCGAGATCGAGCTGGTATCGCTGGTCGCCCGGGAGACCCGGTTGCGCAAGGCAATTGTTGCCTACCTCGGCGCCGCGCCCGACGATCTCCCGCATTACGTCCTGATCGACTGCCCACCGTCGTTGGGTCTGCTCACCGTGAACGCCCTGGTCGCGGCCGATGAGGTCTTGATCCCCATCCAGTGTGAGTACTACGCACTCGAAGGACTCGGCCAATTGCTGTCCAGCATCGAGATGATCCGAGCTCACCTCAATGAGGGACTGGCGGTCTCGACGATTCTGCTGACGATGTACGACGCGCGGACCCGGCTATCCGATCAGGTGGCCGACGAGGTGCGCCGGCACTTCGGACCGTTGGTCCTCGATTCGGTCGTCCCGCGCAGCGTCCGCGTCTCGGAGGCTCCGGGGTACGGGCAGTCGGTCCTGACCTACGACCCTGGCTCCCGGGGTGCCATGAGCTATCTCGAAGCTGCCCGCGAGCTGGCCGAACGCGGGCGGGCCGCACCGCATCCCCCGCCGCCTACTTCTTCGGGCAGTACCGAGTCACGGCAGCCTATTGTCGAACCGGCTGAGGACGAAGAACGTGCGGAGCGGGGAGTGACGTGAACAAGCGAGGTGGGCTCGGTCGAGGTCTGGCCGCCCTTATCCCCACGTCCGCGAGCGCGTCTGAGCCGGGTGGCGCGGCGGCCAGGCCAGACCCCGACGAAGCGGCACCCGGACCAACTAGCGAGCCAGCCGTTGTCGTGCCCTTCTCTTCCGCCGACGACGTCGACGTCACGCACGCCGTCGACAACGTCGAGCCGGTACCCGGACTGGCCCTGCGTGAGATCCCACTGCAGGAGATCGGAGCCAATCCCCAACAGCCGCGACGGGCCTTCGACGAGGAGGCGCTGGCCGAACTCGCGCATTCGATC
>JACCUF010000160.1 GCA_013811975.1 Geodermatophilaceae bacterium
GGAACCATAGAGCAAGGTCGCGGCGTCGCGGGCGATCCGGCCCGCTTCCATCGGACCGGCGGCGATGGCAATTCCCATCGTGTCGAGCAGGAGATAGCGTGCCTGTTCCAGCACCGCTTGCGGGAACACCGACACCGGCCGCCGCAACACGAAGTCGGCCAAGCGTATCGCGACATCGGCACTCGCGTCAGGCCCTTCACGGCGATGAGGCGACACTTCTACCTCCCTTTGTCGTCACGACATCATTAATTGAGGCCCATCGTGCTTTTCACGCAATTAGTTTGGCGGCTTTGTCCAAAAATATCTATGCCGAGGATCGACAAGATCCAGGTACCTGCGAGCTTTGTCGAACCGGACGTCCCGACCGGCCCGAAAGGCACCACCGAGCCGTGCCCGTCGAACGACGACGCATCCTCCACGTCGTCGAGCTCGCGGCTCAATGTGACAACCTGCTTGCCGAGAAGCGCTTCGACGACTTGGTGCCGCGTGATCGTCCAGCCGCGAGCACCGATAGCGACCATTAGGTGCAAGTCGTCCGTCACATGTGGTGCGTATCGCGCGATCTTCTCGGCGATGCGCTGACCGATCCGGGCTGACTGGCCAAAGGCTCGCCCAGCGGGCCAGAGGGTGACGTCACCGTCTGCCAAAGCGACGGACCACTCGCCACCAAGTGGGAAGGGGCCGTCCTCGAGCCGCAACGGCTCGCCTGCATGCGAGTCCAGCCACCTCTGGATGTGGCCGGCGACTGTGTTGAGCTGCACCGCACTCAGGTCCGATGTAAGCGGCGCGTACGCGTTCAAGGACAGACCGCCCGTCCTTGGAACCGAAGGCGCGTCCGCAGTTCGGCGGCGATCGCATTCAGCCTATGTTGCTCGGTGCGCGTCGCGTCGTCGTCTCCGATTGTGAAGACCTCGACCATGGCGTTGAGGCCTCCTCGACGTACCACAAGGTCTGGCGTCGTGCCGTTGACCTTGGCCCTCATGTCGACGGCGAATCCGATGTCGAGGAACGCACGAGCGACGATCAGCTCCCACAAGCCCGACCAGAAGTTCGCATCGTCGGGGCTTGTGAGAAGGCCGAGTGCGTTAGCTACTTCGACCTGAAGAAGTCCCTGGCCGGGGATTGAGGCCGGCGGGCGCCCGGGCCTCGGGTTGTTGATCTTTGATTCGTTCTCGATTACCCGGCCAGGGATCCGATCTTGACCAGGTTGTGGGCAAGGACCGCCTGTCCGGTCCAGATCCGGGCTCCTGCGGTGCCGTCCAGTCGGGTGCGGTCCCAGCCGTATCCACGTTTGAGGCTGCTGATCCGGCCTTCGCTACCGGTTCTCCACTTGATCGTCTTGCGGAACGCGGGCCTTCGTTCCTCGGCTTGCCGGGTCCTGCCGGGCTTGCCCTTGCGGGGAATGACGATGTGGCGCACCCCGGCCTCGCGCAGGTCGTCCTCGACGCTCTTCTCGCCGTAGCCTCGGTCGGCGGTCACGGTCCTGGGCTTGCCTCCGGTGCGGCGCTTCACGCGCTCGACCGCCGGCGCCAGCTGCGGGGCGTCCGGCGGGTTGCCCTGTTCCAGGTTGTGGTCGAGCACGACACCGTCGTCGTTGTCGACGATCTGGGCCTTGTAGCCGAACTCCACCGGCTTGCCGAGCCGTCCCTTGGCGATCGGCCGGGCATCGCGCTCGTGCAGGCTGACCCGGCGGGTGGCCCCGGCCGGGGTGATGCCGGCGACGCGCTGTCGTGTCTGCGCGGCGACCTGACGGGTCGCCTCCAACAGTGCGGTCAGGTCGTTGACCGCCCGGCGCAGCCGCCCGCGGCGCCGACCAGCGGCAGCATCGCGCCCACCGGCCTCGGCCAGCGCCTGCGCCTTGGCCAGTGCCCGGCGCAGCGCGCGCCGGGCGTTGCTCAGCAGCCGTTCGGCGTCGGTGGCGGCGCGTTCGGCCAGGTCGGCCAGCTCGCCGGTGATCCGCTTCACCACCGCGTGGGCCTCGTCCTTGCCCTGCGCGCTGCGCATACGCAGCTTCGCGGCGATGCCATGCGCCCGCTTGCCGGCGGCCCGGCTACGGTCCCGCACCGAGGTGCGGGTCGCTCCACCGGCAGCCTGGATCCGCCGGCCGGTGACCGCGATCCGCCGGATCGCCTTGGCCAACAGCCCCGAGTCGGTCGGGTAGGCCACGTCGGCCGGGACCACCGTGGTGTCGGCCCGCAGCCGGTTGGTGCGCAGCAACTTGGCCTCGGCGGCCTTGGCCAGCAAAGCATCGTTACAACCGTCGACGGCCGCGGTGCCGCAACGGGTCGTGAGCTTCATCAACGTCGTCGGATGCGGGACCTTGCCATCGATCGGGATCCGGCAGAACCTGCGCCAGGTGATCGAGTCACTGACCTCCCGGCACAAGCTCTCGTACCCGAGCCGGTAGCGGAACTTCAGGAACATCATCCGCAGGTAGACCTCCATCGGCGTGGACGGCCGGCCCACCCGCGGATCGAAGAACGGCACGAACGGCGCGAAGAACACCGGGTCATCCAGCAACGCGTCAACCCGG
>JACCUF010000169.1 GCA_013811975.1 Geodermatophilaceae bacterium
GCAAGCAGGTTGTCCGGCAAGTTGCCCCCGTCCGACCACTGGCCACGCGGGCGGGTTCACGTCCAGGGTTTGCAACACCGACTCGACCGCCTGGGTGAGATCGGGCTGACCTGGACCGATCATTGCAAACTGCACCGGCGTGGACAGCCCGTCCGCCAGGCGCTGAAGTCGTGCTGCCACTCCGGGGTCCGGTGGTTTCGAGACCAGAATGATCAGCTCGGTGTCGGGGTCGGCATCGAGAGCGGTGAGGGCGAGTTCGGCTCCCAGTCCGCCGACTCGTGCGGACAGGTCTCGCCCCCCGAGCCCTAACAGATGACTGACGCCGACGCCGGCTGTCTCCAGCAGCGAGCTGACCTGTTGGGCGCCGGTACCGCTGGCCGCGACGATGCCGACCGGCCCTCGGCGTACGACATTGGCGAAGCCCAGAGCGATCCCACTCACGATTGCGGTTCCGCAGTCGGGGCCCATCACCAGGACTCCGGCCTCGCGTCCGGCGCGCTTCAGATCGACCTCGTCCTCGACCGTGACCCCATCGGAGAAGATCATCACGTTCCGGCCGGCGGCCACTGCATCGAAGGCCTCGATCGCTGCGTACGGGCCCGGAACGCTGATCAGGGCCAGGGCGGCGTCGTTGTCGGCGAAGGCCGCTCCTGTGGTGGCCGGTCGTGGATCCGCGCCGCTGCCGATGCCCGAGGTGGCCGGGCGTGGGGACAGGGCGGCCGTCAGGGCTGCTATCGCTGCATCGACGCCGGCCTGGTCCTCCGCGCGGACGGCAATGAGGAGCTGTGCCGGCACCGTCGGCGGAACAGCGAACCCCAAACCCTGTGCGAGCTCGACGTTGAGGGGTGTGGCCATCGCGATCAGCGCTTCGTTCACGCCGTCGGTCCCGGCGACGGAGCGGCTCGCCTGCATGAGCGTCACCGAGTCGTAGTACTGCCCATGTCGACACTCCACATGGTCGAGACCCGAGCTCACCCCCGACCCCGGAGCGAGCGATTGGTGAGATCGACCGCAGCGCTCAGACCCAGCCCTAGGGCGATCCCACTGGTGTACCCGACGGCGAACAGACGCTCGAGGGGACCGCGAAGTCGACCAGTCCCGGCAAGTGCCTTGATGACGTGTCCGAGCTCATCGTTCACCTGGCCCAGCGTGGCATGTCGCAACAGGGCCAGCGACAGGTCGGTCGTACGGCCGGGTGCGAGCGCCAGGATGCCGGCACCGATCCGAGCGGCCTGCGGATGACCCAGCAGGGTGAGGCCGGCCAGCACTCCGCACAGCAGATCATCCCCAGCCGGCGTCAGGCCTGGCCCGAGTCCGATCATTCGCTGGCCTGCTCGCAGGGCAGCCGTCACGTCGTCACGGCGCAGGGCCGCCCGTAGTGATCCCAACTGACCGCACAGCTCTGCCGGCACGTCCCGTACCGGGCTGTGCAGTCGCTCGCCCACCGCGGAGCGGAGCTCTCGCATCCCTTCGGGCAACAGCGCCGGATGAATCGAGGGCAATTTGGGTCGCGGATCCCACCATCCAGAGGCGCGTACGGTCAACGGACCCACGGTGATTCGACCCTCGCCGAGGGACGCGTTGAGCGGGCTGCGACTGCTGATCAGCGGCCGCTGCGTGGCCGGTCGGTGCAGGATCGCCCCGAGCGGCAGTCGGTTGGCATCACTGGTCAGGATCGCAACGACCCTCGAGGATCGGCGGTGGGAGGCCTCGGCGCCGTGGTGGTCGGGGGAGGGCAGCGGCTCGACGCGCAGGTAGATCGCGGTGGGGAAGATCGAAATCACCGATGCCGGCCGCAGCGGGCCGCGAAGTAGGTCGGCGATCCCGGTGCTGGCCAGGGCCGGCGCAGCGGCAACCTGCACCGACATCGTGGCCGGAGAGGCGGTGCGTGACTCGGCCGCATCGAATGCCAGGGCGGTACTCATTGAACGCGAAACTAGTCGTTGCATGATCTTCAGGCGTATGGTGAAACTTGCCAAGATCTAGATGATTGGTGGGCGGAAAGTGCTAGACGAGTCCCTCAGTGGAGCAGTCAGTAGCGATCTGTCAACGCCTAGTGATCTTGAAGGAAGCACTGCGGTCTCCGGGATCTCAGTAGCCGAGGTGCTCGGCCTGTCCAGCCTGCGTACTGCCCGGCTCGTTGCCGGCGCATCCGGGCTGCACCGGATGGTCCGCCGGCTGAACGTCATGGAGGTCCCGGACGTCTTGCCGTGGGTCAAGGCCGATGAGCTCATCCTGACGACCGGCTATCCGCTGCGGCAGCTCCCGTCGAGTCTGATCGGCCTGGTCGGTGATCTCGACGATCGAGGTCTGGCCGCCTTCGCGATCAAGCTGGCTCGCTACATCGACGAACTTCCGGCAGACATGCTTGCCGAGGCGGACCGGCGAGGCTTCCCGGTCATCCTGCTGCCCGAGGATGTCGGCTTCGACGATATTCTCAACCAGGTCCTGACCGAGATCCTCAGCAAGCAGGCCGCAGCCCTTGCGCACTCCGACGAGGTGCACCGCACCATCATGGCCACGGTCTTGGCCGGCGGCGGTCTGGATGAGGTCACCGCCAAGGCAGCCACCTTGTTGTCCCAAGCTGTTGTGGTTGCAATCGGGACCGAGGGCGCCATCCTGGCCAGCGCAGGCCCCGAGGGCGAGCGGATGTCAGGCATGGCCGAACTGGTGAAGACCGAGTTACCCGCTCGCGGTGTGGTCAACCTCGCCGGCGG
This sequence comes from Geodermatophilaceae bacterium, assembly GCA_013811975.1. Lineage (GTDB taxonomy): Bacteria > Actinomycetota > Actinomycetes > Mycobacteriales > Geodermatophilaceae > JACCQS01. Next base: position 2,718 of record JACCUF010000169.1, read on the forward strand.
CGGTACGGCGATCGTTGTCCCGATCACGGCGGGCGACTTCGACCACGGGTGGCTGCTCGCTGCACGGCGAGATGGCATGCACGCCACGGACACCCTGACGATCCTCGAACGCGCAGCGGCCGCTGCTGCACTGACGATCACCCAGAAGTTGGCCGTGACCGCGGTCGAGGCCCGGTACCAGAGTGACCTGTTTCGGGATCTGGTCGAGGGCCGTCTCGATGACGTGGAAAGGGTGTTGGACCAAGCCAGATGGTTTGGCTGGAAACTCCAGGCGTCCCTGGTGCTCACCGTGACGACCGTGCAACCGGTTCCGAACCAGTCGCCCCGAAGTCGCCGGGATGATCTGGAGCGTTTTGCGGCGGCTTGGCGGTTAGCGCTCGAGGGCCACATCGCCGGTGCCGCTGTGGTTGTCGTCTCCGATCAGGTGCTCACGCTGCTCCCGGTCGACCAGCCCGAGGC
>JACCUF010000186.1 GCA_013811975.1 Geodermatophilaceae bacterium
GCCGGAATTCGGTTAACGGCTTGTCCGTTTTGCAATCAGGACAACGCTTAGTTTCGTCCATGTGTGTGATCACACAGAGTGATCACTCGCCTCCTTTCTGTACATACTGCCTCACGAACTCCTCGCTGTTCTCCTCTAAGACCTCGTCGATGTCGTCGAGAATTGCATCGATGTCACCCGACATTTTTTCGTGCCGTTCGCCGGCAGTGGTGTCGACGCTGGCCTCGACTTCCACGTTGTCTTCCTTGGCCCGGCTGCGCTGCTGCTGACCGCCGGTGTCCCGTGTCGTCATCGGTTCTCTCACCCTCTCATCGCGCCATCCGCCGCGGCGGTCGAGCCGGCCCGGAGACCTGACAGTACCCGCGGCCTGCGACAGAATCGGTGCATTACCTCGCCAGAGCCGCCAGTCAGCTACCGGCCAGGAAGGTTCGGACGTACCGTCGCTGCAACCGTGTTTCGACGGCGCGGGCGTGGTAGCGATCGCGTACGTAGGCCAGCGCCTCGTCGGCCGGAACCCCATCCAGGACGCCCAGGCAGGCCAGTGCGGTACCGGTTCTCCCGCGGCCGCCCCGGCAGGCGATCTCCACTCGTTCGGACTCCGCCCGACGCCACGCTTCCAGTAGGGCATCCAGCGCGTCGGAGCGGTCCCGGGGCAGCCCTAGATCGGGCCACCGCAGCCACCGCGTCTCCCACGCGACAACCGGTGGCGGCTTGCCGAGCAGATAAAGGGCAAAGTGGGGCGACGGACCGTCAGGTGGTGGCCGACCCAGGCCGCGCCCCCGTACGAGCCGCCCCGACGGCAGCCCAAGGACACCAGGCAACGCCGGCTCCCAGGTCTGCCCCATGAGCCCGACCGTAAAGGATCGCCGAGGGACTACTCGGCTAGTCGGCGGCATGGTGCTTCAGCGGCCGCCGGTGAGCCGTTCGACCAGCTCGCGGGCATCGGTGCACTGGTCGAGCAACTCGCCGACATGCTCGCGAGTCCCGCGCCTAGGCTCCATCGTCGGGATCCGCACCAGGTTCTCCTCACCAAGGTCGAAGATCACCGAGTCCCAGGACGCGGCCGCCACATTCTTCGGGTAACGCCGCAAGCACTCGCCGCGGAAGTAGGCACGCGTGTCGGTCGGTGGCCGGTGGGCGGCCATCGCGACGTCGACGTCGGAGACCAGCCGCTGCATCGCGCCACGGGCAACCAGCCGATGGTAGAGCCCGCGCTCGGGCCGTACGTCGCTGTACTGCAGGTCGACCAGCGCCAGCCGCGAATCGTCCCAGGCCAGGCCATCGCGCTCCCGGTAGCCCTCGAGCAGGCGCAGCTTCGCGACCCAGTCCAGCCGGTCGGCGCACGACATCAGATCCCGTTCCAGGTCGATCAGGACCTCTGCCCAGCGCTCCAGCACGTCCTTGGTGTCCGGGTCATCGACACCCATCCGGTGCACGTACGTGGTGGCGAGTTCGTGATAGACCCACTGCAGTTGCACAGCGGTCATCCGGCGCCCGTCGTACAGCCGGATCTGGGTGCGCAACGACGGATCATGACTGACCGCGTGCAGGGTCGTCACCGGCTCCTCGACCCGCAGGTCGGCTCCGATCTGCCCGTCCTCGATCATCGCCAGCACCAGCGAGGTGGTCCCGAGCTTGAGATAGGTGGAGAGCTCGGCGAGATTCGCGTCGCCGATGATCACGTGCAGCCGCCGGTACTTCTCCGCGTCGGCGTGCGGTTCGTCCCGGGTGTTGATGATCGGACGCTTGAGGGTTGTCTCGAGGCCAACCTCGACCTCGAAGAAGTCCGCGCGCTGCGAGATCTGGAAGCCGGCCCGGCGTCCGTCTTGACCCAGCCCCACCCGGCCCTGGCCGCAGACCACCTGACGACTGACGAAGAACGGGATGAGGTGGGTGACGATCTCGGCGAAGGGCGTCTGCCGGCGCATCAGATAGTTCTCGTGCGAGCCGTACGACGCGCCCTTGCCGTCGGTGTTGTTCTTGTACAGACCGATCCGCGGCTGTCCAGGGATGCTCGACGCGCGACGCGCAGCCTCGGCCATGATCAGTTCCCCGGCCTTGTCCCAGAGCACACCGTCCCGCGGATTGGTCACCTCCGGGGCGGAGTACTCGGGGTGGGCGTGGTCGACGTAGAGCCGGGCGCCATTGGTGAGGATGACGTTGGCCAGGCCGGGGTCCTCGTCGAACTCGCTGTGGTCCAGAGCCGAGGCCGGCGAGAGGTCGAACCCCCGGGCGTCGCGCAGCGGGGACTCCTCTTCGAAGTCCCAGCGCGGCCGGCGCAGGGTCGGTGCATCGGCGACCGCCCAGGCGTTGACGATCTGACCGGACAGCAGGGTCGGGTTGGCATCGGGGTCCCCCGGGACCGAGATGCCGTACTCCACCTCGGTGCCGGTCACCCGATGCACGCTCATGCGCTTAACAGTAGTTTGCCCGGGCCGGTTGCTCGCGGGTTG
>JACCUF010000206.1 GCA_013811975.1 Geodermatophilaceae bacterium
TTCGGGGCAGAGATCCGCGGCAAGGCCGAGATCGACTCACGCAACGTCTTCAGCGAAGTGATGCCCGAGGACCTGCTCAAGTTCGGCATGATCCCGGAGTTCGTGGGCCGGCTGCCGGTGATCGCAAGCGTCCAGAAACTCGACCGCGAAGCCTTGATCAGAATCCTCACCGAGCCGCGTAACGCGCTCGTCAAGCAGTACCGCCGGCTGTTTGAACTCGATGGCGTGGAGTTGGAATTCACCGACGACGCTCTGGAGTCCATCGCCGACCAGGCGATCCTTCGCGGCACCGGCGCCCGTGGGCTGCGGGCGATCATGGAGGAGGTTCTGCTTTCGGTGATGTACGAGGTGCCTTCGCGCACCGACGTGGCCACCGTCAGGATTACCCGCGAGGTCGTCCTGGACCACGTGAACCCGACGATCGTCCCGCGTACGGCCCCCAAGCGCGAACGCCGCGAGAAGTCCGCTTAACCCCAACCGCACCGCCGCTCGTCCAGCGCGGGATCGCGACCAGGCAATGTGTAAGAACGTGCAGTTACGTCGCACAGTTCTGCGCGATTCCGCACATCACCCCCTGTTCAGCCGACGGTGGTAAGCCTGCTGGATGTCCCGGCGACATCCCAGGGGATCGCTGGTGAGTCGGCGGTAACTGAAGCGGAGGATCAGCCAACCCGCTGCGGCCAGAGCTGCGTCGCGAGCGATGTCCCGCTCCCGTGCCCCCCGATTACCGTGGAAGGCAGCCCCATCTAGCTCGATGCCCAGCTGCACGTCGGGAAGAGCCGCGTCGAGATGGACCGGACCGCTTTGCAATTCCACCCGATACTGCTGAAGTGGCCGCGGCAGCCCATCGATGATCAGCACTCGACGAACGCCCCAGATCTCGAGTTCGCTGTGGCATCCACCGGCGATCAGGTCGAGCGATTCGCGGAGTTCCGACCGGCCCGCAAGATTCGCACGAGTGGAGACCAGCTCTGTGAGCCGCCCAGCGGCGGTGCGTCCGGACCGGACTGCCGTGATCACGGCCGCCCGAGCGATCTGGATCGAGCCGGGGTGCGCAACGCGCCGATTTAGCAGCGACCAAGTGTCGACCAGCGCGGCGTCGATGCTCGTGACCGGCAGTCCGGCGATGTCGAAGGGCCGTTCATCTGTCGTCCTCCGGTGCACTACGGGCCCGGGACCACTGCGGAGGCCGCGGCCTGGAGGCACGGATACGTGCGGTCGCGTCGGCCCTTGCGCGATCACGCCCCAGAGGGCCAGCGCAGTGCTGTGGCTGAGGACGCCGTTCGTGTACAGCACCGCCGCGTGAGCGCGGACCAACCAGTCATCGCGCCGCCTCCCCAGTGCGATCACGCCGGGGTGCAACCGGACCAGGCGTCCCTGCCCTAGCCAGGTGCGCACACTGCGCTGGCTGACCCAGGTGGTGAGATCGGTGATCCGCGAGGCACCCGACCCAGCCAGCAGGATCTCGAGGTCGTGCGCCACTCGTCGAGTCTGGCCGAGCCGGTAGCGGGCCAGGCTCGAGCTCGCTCAGCTGTGGACAACGGCCACCCAGGCCTTGTGCGAGATAGTGCAGAAACGTCGCCGAACGTTGCCGGTTCTCGCACACTGCCCAGGAAGCCGTCAGCCTCCGTTGGCGGTCGGGACGGCCAGCACGACCCTGACCGATAGCGGTCCATCGGCCTTGATCAGTTCGAGGTTCTGAATACGCCCGGCGTTGCAAAGATCGCTGCGGCCATTCTCGAGCAGAGCAAGTTGCCCGGGGGATCCGTTCACGGTCACGGTCGCGACTTCGGCCCGCATTGACTGCTTGGCCTCGGACTTAGCCTTGCGTACGGCAGAGAGCACCTGGCCAACCACGGCGAGAGTGGCTGGTGCGGCGTCGCCGGCGGCCGCTCGTAAAGGTTCGACAGTCGGCCAACTGGCCCGATGCACCGAACCTTCTTGCCACCACGACCAGACCTCTTCGGTGACGAACGGCAGGATCGGCGCGAAAAGTCGTTGCAGGACCGACAGAGCGATGCCAAGGGCGGCGTGAGCGGAGGCGGCGGCGGGATCATCGGCGGTGACGTCGCCGTACGCGCGCGCCTTCACCAGCTCGAGGTAGTCGTCGCAGAATGTCCAGAAGAATGCCTCGGTCACCTCGAGGGCGCGTTGGTGCTCGTAGCTGTCCATCGCCGAAGTCGCGTGCGCAACAACGTCCGCCAAGCCTGCAAGCATGGCCTGATCCAAGCGCTCGGTCACCGCTTCGGTCGCAGCGTTAGCCCCTACATCATGACTAAGGGCGAACTTGCTCGCGTTGAGCAGCTTGATCGCCAGCCGGCGGCCCACCTTCATCTGTCCGGGCTCCAAGGCCGTGTCGATGCCGAGCCGCCCACTGGCTGCCCAGTACCGCACGGAGTCCGAGCCGTGCTCGACGAGCAGGTCCATCGGTGTCGTCACGTTGCCCTTGGACTTGCTCATCTTCTTGCGGTCCGGGTCGAGGATGAAGCCGGAGATCGCCGCCGTTCGCCACGGCACGCCGTCGTGCTCGAAGTGCGCCCGGACGACGGTCGCGAACAGCCAGGTCCGGATGATGTCGTGGCCTTGGGGACGCAGGTCCATCGGGAAGGTCTTCGCGAACAGCGCCTCGTCCCGGCCCCAACCGCAGGCGATCTGCGGGCTGAGCGAGGAGGTGGCCCAGGTGTCCATGACGTCTGGATCTCCGATGAATCCGCCCGGCTTGCCACGCTGGTCCTCGGTGTATCCAGGCGGTATGTCCGAACTCGGATCCACCGGCAGACTGGCCTCCTCGGCCATGATGATCCGCTCGTAATCGGGTTCTCCATCATCGTTCAGGGCGTACCAGACTGGGAAGGCGACGCCGAAGAAACGCTGCCGGCTGATTAGCCAATCGCCGTTGAGACCGCCGACCCAGTTCTCGTAGCGGTGCCGCATGAACGCTGGGTGGAAGTCGATCTCCTTGCCACGGGCAACGAGTTCGGCACGGAGCGTCTCGTCGCGGCCGCCGTTGCTGATGTACCACTGCCGCGTCGTCACGATCTCGAGCGGACGATCGCCCTTCTCGTAGAACTTCACCGGGTGGGTGATCGGCTTGGGATCGCCGTCAAGATCGCCGGAGTCGCGCAGCTTGGCCACGACCCGCTCGCGGGCGGCGAACATCGTCGCTCCGGCCAGCTCCTGGTATGCCGCGAGCCCATCGGCGCTGTCCAAACCAGGCGGTGGATCGGCCAGCACGCGGCCGTCCCAACCGACGATCGGACGCGTCGGCAGCGACAGCTCGCGCCACCAGGTGACGTCGTTCAGGTCGCCGAACGTGCAGATCATCGCGATCCCGGAACCCTTGTCCGGCTCGGCAAGATGGTGGGCGAAGACTGGGACCTCGACGTCGAAGAGCGGGGTACGGACTGTCCTACCGACCAGAGCTGCGTAACGCTCGTCGCCGGGATGGGCGACCAATCCGACGCAGGCCGGGATCAGCTCGGGTCGAGTCGTCTCGATGTGCACCGGCTCGCCACCCTGGCTGCGGTGGAAGGCGATTCGGTGGTAGGCGCCTGGTCGTTCTCGATCCTCAAGCTCGGCTTGGGCCACCGCTGTACGGAACGTCACGTCCCACAGTGTCGGCGCCTCGGCCTGGTAGGCCTCGCCCCTGGCCAGGTTGCGCAAGAAGCCGCGTTGCGAGATCGCCCGGCAGTCGTCGTCGATGGTGCGGTAGGTCGTGGACCAGTCCACGGACAGGCCGATCCGGCGCCACACGGCCTCGTAGACCCTCTCGTCCTCGAGAGTCAGGTCGTGGCAGAGCCCGATGAAGTTCGGCCGGGAGATCGGGATCTGGTCCTTGCCGAGCTTCTCCGGTGGCGTGAAGTCCGGGTCGTAGGGCAGGGACGGGTCGCACCGGACACCGTAGAAGTTCTGCACGCGGCGCTCGGTCGGCAATCCGTTGTCGTCCCAGCCCATCGGATAGAAGACGTTCTTGCCCTGCATCCGCTGGTAACGAGCAATCAGATCGGTGTGCGTGAAGGAGAACGCGTGTCCGACATGCATCGCCCCGCTGGCGGTCAACGGGGGAGTGTCGATGGAGAAGACCTGGTCGCGCGTGGTGTCCGGATCGAACTCGTAGGTGCCCTGCTCGGCCCATACCTGAGCCCAACGCTCCTCGATGCCATCGAGGGTTGGCTTGTCGGGCACGTTGGACGTACCTGACTGGCCGTGGGCGGCGCTGGTGTGTACGGACATGGCTGGCATCCTAGGAAGTGTGCAGCGGGCTGCCCCGGACGGGGAATCGAATAGCGGGTTGGCCCGAGTGGAGGCCGAGCTTCGGACCCGTTGGCCCGAGTCGCGCCTTTCGCCCACGTTAGTACGCATGGCCGCGCTGGCAGACGCCCTGGGTTCGCCGCAGCACGCCTTCCCGGTCATCCAGGTCACCGGTACGAATGGCAAGACGTCGACAGCCAGGATGATCGACGCGTTACTGCGGTCCTTCGGGCTACGGGTGGGGCGGTTCACCAGCCCGCACCTGACGTCGGTCACCGAGCGGATCGTTCTGCACGGCGAGCCGATCAGTGAGGAGCGTTTCGTCGAGGTGTACGACGAGATCGCCCCGTTCATGGACCTGGTGGATGCCGCGCAGGAGTTACCGCTGTCCTACTTCGAGGTGTTGACCGGCATCGGGCTGGCCGCCTTCGCCGACGCCCCGGTCGACGTCGCGGTGCTCGAGGTCGGCATGGGCGGGGCTTGGGACACCACGAATGTCGCGGATGCGAAGGTCGCCGTCGTTACCAGGGTCGCTCTGGATCACACGAACTACCTCGGCCCCGACGTCGCCACGATCGCCGGCGAGAAAGCCGGGATCATCAAGGCTCAAGCCACCGTCGTCCTGGCCGCTCAGGAGCGTGCTGCCGCCGAGGTGTTGCTGGCCCGGGCGGTCGAGGTCGAGGCCACGGTGGCCCGCGAGGGAGCTGAATTCGGGATCGTCGACCGGGCAGTCGCCGTCGGCGGGCAGGTGCTGTACCTGCAGGGCTTGGGCGGTGAGTACGAAGAAATCTACCTCGCCCTGCACGGGGAGCACCAGGCGCACAATGCCGTCCTTGCCCTGGCCGCTGTGGAGGCATTCTTCGGTGCCGGTGCGGCTACCGGGCGGATGGACATCGATGCCGTACGCGGAGGCTTTGCCGCGGTGACATCCCCCGGCCGGCTGGAATCGGTGCGCTCGGCGCCCACCGTGCTGATCGATTCGGCGCACAACCCGTCCGGGATGGCCGCATCGGTGGCTGCGCTCGAGGAGGCCTTCGCCTTCACCCGGCTGATCGGCGTCGTGGCCTGCCTGTCCGACAAGGACGTCCGCGGGATGCTGGAGATCGCCGAGACAGTCATGCATGAGGTGGTGGTCACCCAGAACAGTTCGCCGCGCGGGCTTTCCGCTGACGAACTGGCCGCCATCGCGGTCCCGGTGTTCGGTGCAGACCGCGTCGTCGTCGTGCCGGATCTGCCGAAGGCTATCGAGACGGCCGTGGAGATGGCTGAGACCGACGTCGAGGTGCTGTCGGGCGTCGGCGTGCTGATCACCGGCAGCGTAGTGACGGCCGGCGATGCCCGAGCCCTGCTCGTCGGCCGCGCCTGAGCGGCCATGCCCGAGCCGCTGAACGAGTCTCCCGATCCGAGTGAAGGACGCCCTGAGCCAATAGGTTCGACTGAAGGACGCCTTCACTCGGATGCCGAAGGGGATCGCGAGCGAGTGGCCAAGCGGCTCAACGGTGGCGGCGCTGCGGTGCTGATCATCGAGGCGCTGGTCGTGCTCTTCGTTCCGCGGGCGATCGCGCAAAGTGGTCCGGGCTTGACCCCGTGGCGGCTCTCAGCCGTCCTTGTCGTGGTGGTTCTCGTGGTCATGGTGGCTGGACTGCAGCGCCGATCCTGGGGTCCGCAAGCCGGGCTCGCTGTACAGCTGCCGGTGTTGGCGACCGGCTTCTTCACCGCCGCGATGTGGTTTCTCGGTGCGATTTTCGTGCTGCTGTGGATCTATCTCCTACGGATCCGCGCTGAACTGCTCGGCTCGCCGCCCGCGAGTCCCGCAAGTGGCGGTGGGTAGGCTCCGCGCTCGTGCCCGATACCGAACGAAGCCTTGTCCTCGTCAAGCCCGACGGCGTACGCCGTGCCCTGATCGGCGAGGTGATCAGTCGGATCGAAGTCAAGGGCCTGCGGGTCGTGGCGGCGCAGCTGCGCTCGCTGGACCGGGAAACCGCCGCGAAGCACTACGCCGAACATGAGGGCAAGCCGTTCTTCGACGATCTCCTGGAGTTCATCACCGGCGGCCCACTGGTCGCCCTGGTCATCGAGGGACCGCGAGCCATTCCCGCCTTCCGTGCGCTGGCCGGCGCCACCGACCCGGTCCAAGCCGGACCGGGCACCATTCGCGGAGATTTCGCCCTCGAAGTGCAGAACAACATCGTGCACGGGTCTGACTCCCCCGAGTCCGCCGCCCGCGAGATAGCCCTGTTCTTTCCAGACCTCGGCTGAGCGCCTTCAGAGGTCGATGTCGACGACCACTGGCGCATGGTCGGATGGCAGCTTTCCCTTGCGTGCCTCGCGGTCCACGTAGGCGTCGGTGACCCGTACCGACTTCGTGGCCAGCACCAGGTCGATCCGCATCCCGAGATCCTTGTGGAACATTCCGGCGCGGTAATCCCAATAGGTGAACGGGTGCTCGCCTTTGCCCGGGCGGGCGGGGAGGTCGATCAGCCCCCAGTCGAGGAGCGCCTGTACGGCGGCACGCTCGGCTGGAGTCACATGGGTCGAGCCGACGAAGGCCTTGATGTCCCAGACGTCGTCGTCGGTCGGCGCCACGTTGAAGTCGCCCATGATGACCAATGGCTGAGCAGGATCCGACCCGTCCAACCGGGCACGCAGCGAGGCAAGCCAAGCCAGCTTGTACGGGTACTGCGCATCGTCAGGACTGCGACCGTTGGGCACGTACACACTGCTCACGTGCAGCGGGCCGCACTGAGCCGCGGCCAGCCGCGCCTCCGGATGGCCGGGCAGTTCGATGACCGGGTCGGTCAGGCCCTGCTTCGACAGGATCGCTACCCCGTTCCACCGACCGTCGCCAGCCGTGAGGACCTCGTACCCGAGCGCCTGCACAGGCAGGTACGGGAATGCGCCCGCTGCGCACTTCGTCTCCTGCAGAGCCACGACGTCCGGGGCGGTGTCCTCGAGCCAAGGCAGCAGCCGAGGTAGCCGGGCACCGATCGAGTTCACGTTCCATGTCGCAATGCGCATC
>JACCUF010000244.1 GCA_013811975.1 Geodermatophilaceae bacterium
CGCTGACCCGCTCGCGCTCGGACACGACGGCCGCGACGCGCTCGCGCATCTCGTCCTCTGCAGCCAGGGATGCCAGCGCGGCGACCTGGGCCAGCGTCGAGACACTGAACGGGACGTAGGTCTTGCGTACCGCGGTCGCGATCTCCGGATTCTCCGCAAGCAGGTAACCGACCCGCAGCCCAGCCAGGCCGTAGGCCTTCGAAAAGGTCCGCAGGACACCCACGTTCGACCGACCGCGCATCAACTCGCGTCCATCGGGAATGTCGGGATCTGTGACGAACTCGCGGTAGGCCTCGTCGATCACCACCAGGATGTCCGGCCCGACGGCATCCAGCAGGCTGTTCATCGCAGCTCGGCCCAGCGCCGTTCCGGTGGGGTTGTTCGGGTTGCAGACGAAGATCAGGCGGGTCGCCTCGGTCATCGCCGCGACCATCGCGTCAGGATCGTGGGTCTGGTCGAGCAACGGGACCGGGCGGAGGGTTGCTCCGGCCACGGTGATCACCAGGGGATAGGCCTCGAATGACCGCCAGCCGAACAGGACTTCGTCGCCTGGACCGGCGTAGGACTGGACGAGCTGTTGGCACAAGCTGACCGAGCCACAGCCGACCGCGATGGACTCGACCGGAAGGGCGAAGCGCTCGGCGAGCACCGCGGTGAGTTCGGTCGACCCGTTGTCCGGGTAGCGGTTGATGATGCACGCCGCTTCCGCGATCGCGGCGACGACGCTGGGTAGCGGTGGATAGGCGATCTCGTTGCTGGCCAATTTGATTGCCGCGGGCAGACCCAGCTCGCGCGCGAGGTCTGCTGCGCTGCGTCCGGGCTTGTAGGCGGTCAGTTCTGCAATGGCAGGTCGCACCGGTACGGGCACCGCTGACTCCACTCTTCGCCCTGGTCGCGCCGGGAGGACAAGCGATGCCTCCCCTAGGCTGCCCGACATGTTGGTCCTGGTCGCCGGCGGTGCCGGCTATATCGGCAGCGTAGTCACCGCGGCGCTCCTGGAAGTCGGCCACGAAGCCGTGGTCCTCGACGACCTGTCGACCGGCCACCGAGATGCGGTACCGGACGGTGCGAGTTTCGTCGAGTCATCCCTGGCCGATGTGGGTCAGACCCTGACGGCTGATGCCGGCTTCGATGCGGTGATCCACCTCGCGGCCAAGAGCCTGGTCGGCGAGTCCGAGCAGCGACCCGAGCTCTACTGGCGGCAGAACGTCGGCGGGGCGATGGACCTGCTGGATGCGATGCGGGTTGCTGACGTACGACGGATCGTCTTCTCGTCCTCGGCGGCGACCTACGGCGAACCCGACACCGACCTGATCACCGAGGATGCCCGCACCGAGCCGACAAACGTCTACGGGGCGACGAAGCTGACCATCGACCGAATGCTTGCCGGTGAGTCCCGCGTACACGGCCTGGGTGCGGTCAGTCTGCGATACTTCAACGCCGCTGGTGCCGCCTATGGACTGGGCGAGCGACACGCGACCGAGACACACCTGATTCCGATCGCCTTGCAAGTTGTGACCGGGGACCGCGACCACCTCTCGGTGTACGGCACGGACTACCCGACTCCGGATGGCACCTGCGTCCGGGACTACATCCATGTCGCCGACCTGGCGGCCGCGCACCTGTTGACGCTCGAGGCGGTGGGGCCCGGGGAGCACCGGATCTACAACCTGGGCTGCGGCAGCGGTTACTCCGTCCGCGAGGTGCTCACAGCGGTCCGCGAGGTGACCGGTCATCCGGTGCCCGACCAGGACGCCCCGCGGCGCCCCGGCGACCCCGCCCGACTGGTGGCCAGCAGTGACCGGATCGCCCAAGACGTGGGGTGGGCGGCGCGGCGAAGCCTGACCGACATGGTTCGCGATGCCTACGAGGTCCTGCAGGCCCGCGGCACCCCCTAACCGACCGACTCCTCAGCCTTGACGTCCCCAGCCTTGACGTCCCCAGCCTTAACGTCCCCAGTCTTGGCGCTCCCAGCCTGGATCGGGTCGGGCTGGATCGGGTCGGGCTGGGTCTCGCCTTGCTCGACGGACTCGACCTCCGGCTCGGGAGCCAGACTCACGTGCAGTCGCTCGATCCTTCGACCGTCCATCGCAGTGACGGTCAGCAGGTGCTCATCGGCCCGTACCTGGTCCCCGACATCTGGGAGCTGGCCGAGTTCGGACAGGATGTAGCCGGCGACCGTCTCGTAGGGACCGTCCGGGAGTTCCACCCCGGTTTCCTCGGCGAAGTCGTCGAGATTGAGCAGTCCATCGACGTCGATCTCGGATCCGATCCGGTGGCTGTTACCGGGCTGCTCATCGTATTCGTCGCGGATGTCCCCGATGACCTCCTCGATCAGGTCTTCGAGGGTGACGATGCCGTCCGTACCGCCGTACTCGTCGGCCACGATCGCGAGGTGTTGGTGATTGCGGCGCATCTCCGACAACGCGATGAGCACCTTCTTCGATCCTGGCATGTGCAGGACGTCGCGGGAGATGTCGCCGACCGTGGTCGCCCGGCCGCCTTTGTGGGTGGAACGAAGCAGATCGCGGACGTGTACGAAGCCCACGACTTCGTCGCTGTCGCGTCCGATCACCGGGTACCTCGATCTGCTGGTGTCTGCCACCAACTTCGCGGCCCTGCTCACGGTCATGCTCGCCTCGAGGAATTCCACCTCCGTACGCGGCACCATGACCTCGCTGATCTGGCGTTCCCCAGCGTTGAATACGTCGTTGATCAGCTTGCGTTCGTCACCACCGAGTGCCTCGTGCGCAGCGACGAGATCCCTGAGCTCTTCGGAGCTGATCGACTCCCGGGCCGCCTTGGGATCCCCACCGAGGAGCCGGACGACGATGTTGGTGGACCTCGAGAGCAACCAGATCAGTGGCCGGAAGATCTTGGCAACTCGGTCCACAGGGGTCGCCGCGATCTGGGCGACCTGCTCGGCCCGTTGCAGGGCAAGACGTTTGGGCACCAGCTCACCGAGGACCAGGGAGACGTAGCTGATCGCGATCGTGACGACGACGAGGGCGAGTACGTCGGCGTACCCGTCGGCCATGCCCACGTCGACCAGCCAGTCGGCCAGCGGTCCGGACAGCGCCGTGGCACCGAACGCGGCGGACAGGAATCCGGCCAGGGTGACCCCGACCTGCAGCGCGGCGAGATAGCGGTTGGGGTCGGCGACCAGGCGGGCCAGACGATTGCCGCGACGCCCGCGTTCGGCGATCGAACGGACCTGGGACTCACGAAGGGAGACGATGGCGATCTCGGCACCGGCGAAGGCCCCACCCACCAGCACGAAGACCAGGATGAGTCCGATGTTGAGCCAGACGTTGTCCATCTGCGTATCAGTGCCTCGGCGAATCGATACTACGAGGACCGAAGGTATGCGGAGGGTCGTCCATCGGCACGAGGATAGTCGAAGGGGCTGCTGAACCGAAT
>JACCUF010000289.1 GCA_013811975.1 Geodermatophilaceae bacterium
GTCTCCTGGTGCGCTACGCCGTCTGCGTCTGCCCAGGTGTAAGGACTCGTGTCCCGTATGCCGGTCGATCCGTACCCGAGCCGGTGGTAGAGCCGAGCGGCGTCAGGGTTGGCCGCAGAAACGCCGACCCCGGCTTCGGCATGGCCGCGGGACCGAATCAGGTCCTCGGCGGCGGCGATCAGTGCGGACCCGACCCCGTTCCCACGGTGTTCGGGGCGGACCTGTAGATGGTTGATCTCGATGCATTCGGCGTGCGCCGTCCTGGCATTGGCGCCCACGCAGCCGCTCCACTGCACCATGCCAGGACCCCAGTGGTACCGGGCCGCGCCAGGCCACGAGATAGGTCGCGGACCCCCGGTGCTGTTCTGCGAAGTGGCCACCGTGGATATCGGATCCCGGGGTTGGCCACTGGGTGCACAGCAGGACGAGATCCTCAGCCGAGGATGTCCTGATCTCCATCTCCCGCCCCACTACAGTTCACTCCTGCGCACGTAGTCCGACAATTGCCCCTGGTGAGTCTGCTAGCCCGATGGTGCATGCAGAGCACTGCCCAATGAGCATGAGCACGACTGAGGCGCTAAGCGTGCAGGCTTCGAGGACGTCCGTACACTTTCCTGGTGTCCAGCACCAGACTCGATCCGTACTCCGACCGCTATGCCGCCCGTACCCACGGCATGACCGCATCGGAGATCCGAGCTCTGTTCGCGGTGGTGAGCCGCCCGGAGGTTGTCTCGCTGGCGGGCGGGATGCCTGCGGTCACCGCGCTCCCCCTCGACGCCGTGGGTTCGATGATCGGCGATCTGGTCAGCGGCCACGGCGCGGCCACGTTGCAATACGGATCCGGGCAGGGCGATCCGCGACTGCGCGAGCGGATCTGCGACGTGATGGCCCTCGAGGGCATCGGCGTGGGTGGCGACGCCGATGCGTTGCCGGACAACGTGGTGGTGACGGTCGGTTCCCAGCAGGGTCTGGACCTGGTAACCCGGGTGTTCTGCGATCCCGGCGACATAGTGCTCGCCGAGGCTCCGTCATACGTCGGCGCTCTTGGCGTCTTCCAGGCCGCGCAGGCTGAGGTCCGACACGTCGAGATGGACGCTGATGGATTGATCCCCGAGGCGCTGCGCGAGGCCCTGCTGACGCTGAGGGCCGAGGGTCGGCGGGCGAAGTTCCTGTACACGGTGCCCAACTTCCATAACCCGGCCGGCGTCACGTTGCCGGTCGAGCGGCGCGAGCAGATCCTGGCCCTTGCCGAGGAGTTCGACCTGCTGCTCATTGAGGACAACCCGTACGGGCTACTTGGCTTTGACCGGGAGCCGTTGCCCGCCTTGCGTTCTCGTGCCGCGGATCGGGTCATTTACCTGGGCTCGTTCTCCAAGACGTTTTCGCCGGGGTTGCGGGTGGGCTGGGTGTACGCACCGGTCGCCGTCCGGGAGAAGTTGGTCCTGGCCAGCGAGGCACAGATCCTCTGCCCGCCCTCGCTCACCCAGTATGCGGTGGCCCGCTATCTCGATACCCAACCGTGGGAGCAGCAGATCAAGGTCTTCTGCGAGCTCTACCGAGAGCGCCGGGACGCGACACTGGAGTCACTGACCGCGCTGATGCCCGACGGCGTGAGCTGGACCAAGCCAGACGGCGGATTCTACGTCTGGTTGCAGTTGCCGGAAGGCTTGGACTCCAAGGTGATGCAGCCGCGCGCGGTGGCGGCCCGGGTCGCGTACGTCCCCGGCATCGGTTTCTACGCCGACGGGGCGGGCCAGCGGTTCCTTCGGCTGTCCTACTGCTATCCCGAGCCGGACCGGATCCGTGAGGGCGTGCGCCGCCTGGCCGGAGTCATCGAGTCCGAACTCGAACTCCGAGAGACGTTCGGCGGCATCGACCCAGCCACGCTGCACGGCGCGGACGCGGCGAGCGTACGAGCCACCGGCACAGCCGACGAGGAAGGCTTCGCTATCCGCTCCCGGTCCGGCGGGAGCACCCCGGGGGCCGACGCGCTATGAGCGATCCCACAGTCACGACAGCGTCAACGCCTGATGTCTTGAGAGCGGTCGTACTCGCCGGCGGCCTGGCCTTCGAGCGGGACGTTTCCATGCACAGCGGGCGTCGGGTCAGCGCCGCTCTGCGCCATGCCGGGGTCGAGGTCGAGGTCCTCGATGCCGACGCGCAGCTGTTGCCGGCATTGGCCGAGCATCCGTGCGATGCGGTGTTCATCGCGTTGCACGGGGCCTCCGGTGAGGATGGTTCGCTGCGCTCGGTCCTCGAGTTGGCCGGTGTCCCCTACGTCGGTAGTTCTTCGGCGGCCAGCCGGCTGGCCTGGGACAAGCCGGGCGCCAAGGCCCGGGTCGCGAGTGCTGGGATCGTGACCCCGGAGTGGGTAGCTCTGCCGCACTCCACCTATCGCGAGCTGGGTGCCGGTGCCGTCCTCGACCTGGTCCTGTCCCGGCTCGGCTTGCCGCTGATGCTCAAGCCGGCTCAGGGTGGATCCGCGTTGGGAACGGTCAAAGTCAGTACGGTGCAAGAACTTCCGGAGGCGATGATCAGTGCCTTTGCCTACGCCGACACGGTGCTGATCGAGCAATTCATCAGCGGGACCGAAGTCGCGATCTCGGTGGTCGACCGCTCGGACGGGCCAGCCGCGTTGCCCGCCGTCGAAATCGTCCCGCGGTCCGGAGTCTTCGACTATGCAGCCCGCTACACGCCCGGGATGACCGAGTACTTCACGCCGGCTCGCCTGAATGACTCCACCGCCGCTCGGGCCGCTGACGTCGCGTTGACCGTACATCGCAGGCTCGACCTTTCCGGGCTGTCACGTACCGACGCGATCATCACTGCCGACGGCGAGATCTACTTTCTCGAAGTCAATGTCTCGCCCGGCATGACCGACACCTCCATGATGCCGATGTCGGTGGCTGCCGCCGGGCTCGAGCTCGGCACCGTGCTTGCCGACCTACTCCGCGCCGCGGCCCTGCCCCAGAAGGGCGTCCGAGCACAGGTCTAGCCGGAATCGCTGGCTTGCTCGATCACGCCCTGCGCCGCACGCCGCGAACGAGCGGTCAAGAAGGTCAGGCCCGACCAGCGCGGGTCAGTGGCAGCGG
Source organism: Geodermatophilaceae bacterium (assembly GCA_013811975.1). GTDB lineage: Bacteria > Actinomycetota > Actinomycetes > Mycobacteriales > Geodermatophilaceae > JACCQS01. The sequence continues at coordinate 3,093 of JACCUF010000289.1, forward strand.
CCCGGTACCGCTTCCGGTTCTTGGCATGGTTCGTCCACGACCACAGCAGGATGTTCTGCTCGGGGTCACCTCGGATCAGGTTGCGTAGGTTCTCCCGGTTGCCGTTCCACAACTCGGCTCCGGTCCAACCGCGACGCACTGTCCGTACAAGCAACTGGCTCATCACCCGCCACCGCGGCAGATCGAGAACGACGACGGTATCCGCTCGCGACCAGACGATCTGCCGGATCCGGCTGTAGTTGCCGTCGACAACCCAGCAGTCGCCGATCGTTGCCGCCTCGACCCGGCGAGCGAACTCCGTATCGTCCAGGCCAACCCAGCCTGGCTGATGGAAAATCGCGTCCAATTCGACGTGTGGTGCGCCGAGTCGTGCGGCCAGGGCTCGGGCTACAGTCGTCTTTCCGGAACCGGATACACCGACGACGGACACGCGACGCACGACAAGGAAATGTACGCCTAAGGCCGCCTAGTATTTCGGCACCTCCTGGGCGCGGGGCAGTGTGAGTCCTTTGCGCGGCCGGCTAGTGGTACGCATCGAGGCCCAGCTTGAGCGCCAGCCCCAGGCCGAGCAGACCGATGCCGATCCGCAGCGGGGTGTCCGGGATCCGGCGGACGATCCACGGCGCGACCAACCCGCCGAGAAAACAACCGGAAGCCAGCGGCAGTACAGACGGCCAGTCCACCGGGCCGAAGACCGCAAAGCCGATGGCCGCCACCGTGTTTGCGCTTCCGACGACGGCGTTCTTCAAAGCGTTCAATCGGGGCATCGAGTCCGAAATTACGGCCCCCATCAGGGCTAGGACAAGGACTCCGGCGCCGGCGCCGAAGTAGCCGCTGTAGACCGCGATGACACCCAGTCCCGCTGTCACCGCCGGATGTCCGGCGTGCAGCCGATCGGCGTGCAGTCGTTGCAGCCACGGTCGCAGGAGCAGCGCGACAGCGGCAACGCCGATCAGCCACGGAACGAGGTAGCCGAAGACGTCCTCGGGCGTGGTCAGCAGCAGCACCGCCCCGACGGCACCGCCGGCCACCGACAGCAACGCGTACCGGCGTACCCGTTCGCCCTGGCCGCGCAGTTCCGGCCTCGAGCCGGCCAGCGCCCCGGCGGTCGTCAGGGTCAGAGCGACGGAGTTGGTGACGTTGGCGACCAGCGGTGGGAGCCCGGCCGCGAGCAACACCGGATAGGAGACCAGCGACGCGATCCCGGCACCGGCCCCGGCGATCCCGGCCAGCACCCCCCCGACGATCAGGATCAGGGCATCGACCAACGTCACTGCAGGAAACGCTCATCGGACATGGTCCCGAGGCTAGGTCGCCTGGATATTCGGGCGCAGCCAGGATCGTTGACCCGGTAGTAGCCTAGGAGCCAAGGAGTGTGCCCATGGATCGTGCTGAGCTGTTCGACTCGCTCGGGCAGGCCCTGCTCAACCCTGAGGACATCGTCTACGTCGAACGTCGCGGAGCACAGTACTCATGGCATCGGGTGATTCCGGGCGCCGTGCCCCCCACATCGAGTGCCGGGGCTGATGTGTGGATGTACTTCTCCGGCGACTGGCCGAAAAACGACTTCGAACGTAGGGAGGCATTCTGCGAGGACATGCTGGCCGAGATGGAGTCGATGGCCGGGGGCGACGACCGATGCCGGTGGCCCCTGGATCAGCCCTGGCCCCAGATGCACTGAGCGGGCAGTTGTGGACTATCGGGTCTCGGCGCAGGAGCGGGCGGCGTTCAAGCGGTGCCGCCGGCAGTGGGACTACGGCTCGATACACCGGCAGCGCCTACAGTCTCTCGACCCGCCGCCGATCGATCTGACTCAGGCGATCCGCGACGCACTGGCGGTGTACTACTACCCCGGGATGTGGGACTGGCACAGCGCCATCGTGCTGCCCCTGGTGCGCAAGGCGTTCATGCGCTCGATCGCCGCGGCTCCGCCCTCCGCGCAGCGCATGGAGGCACTCGATCTCGGAACCGAGTTGCTGGAGCGGTACTTCGAATGGGCGCCGAGCCTCGACGACTTCGGGCCGCTCAAGATCGAGACCGACGTCGAGGTCCTGGTGCCCGATATCAGAGAGTCCGACCGAGCTTTGTGCTCCGCTGACGGGCACCGCGTGCTCTACACCGAGCGGGTGGCGATGGTTGCCGCCGATGCCGTAGACGAGTACTGGGTCGTCGTGCATCGCGTCGTAGCGGACTGGCAGAACCTCGAGGACCTGCTGCTGGACGAGGCCTCGATCGCCGCATGTTGGGCATGGGAACAGACCTACCTCGGGATGGATGTCGCCGGAACCATCTACAACGAGATGCTTTGCCCTCCACCGGCAGCGCTGGGGCCGGCGCCGACGCGGACCAGGACCGGCAGTGACGGCCGCGGCGGCTACTCCCAGAACGAGCCCAGCGGCGGTGGACGCGCGCTGCAGCAGGCCGAACGCCCCGACCGGCTGGAGAGTCGGCCGTCGATTCCCCAGCGGGTACGGCAGGAGACCGCCGGGCCGCTGCGACGTACCTGGATCCGACGCGACCGCGCCGAGATCGGATCTGCTGCCCAGCAGGTCGGCGCAGAGGTACTGGACATGCTGGACGCCGGTTTGACGCTGTACCCGACTCCATCACCCACACACTGCCCGGACTGCAGCTTCCTCGCGCCCTGTCTGGCGACCGCCCAAGGAGCCGACCCGACGTTGGACCTGGCTTCCCGGTTCCGGCAGGGTCCGGCCGCCGTCACCTATGAACCGCGATTGGGGGCCGGCGGCGGCGGTCGCAACATCTCCCTGCCGACGAAGCCGCCGCCCTCGCCGTGGGGCTGAGTCCGACGGCCGCACCTGCAGCGGGGGCCGGCAGCCTACGGTGAAGACATGCCTTCTGCTCCCCCTCGCCGCTGCCACGCCGTCCTGGACCCGCTGCACTCGCTGATCTATTTCGCTCCCGAGGCGGACGAGGCCTTCACCGAGGTCGGTCTGCGGCCCGGCCGAATGACCTACTTCGCCAGCCGCGCAGCCCCCATGGGGGCCGTCTCCGCGGGTGTCGTGACCGCGACGTTCTACAACTTCAATCCCGACCTGGTGGCCAAGCACATCCCACGGGCGTGGACCCTGGCCAGTCCGGAGGCGATCGTCGAGGCGCGATTCCGCTTGGCGGACAAGGTGTTACGGCGCCTGCTCGGAGATGAGGTTGCTGGCTCTGCGGACGTCGAGGAAGCCGCGTCCTTGGCCAAGCGGGCCGCTAGCAAGTGTTCGCCGCAGGGTCGCCCGCTCTACGCCGCGCATGCCGACCTCGACCACCCGACCGAGCCGCTGGCATCGCTGTGGCACTCGATCACGCTGCTGCGTGAGTTCCGTGGCGACGGTCACCTCGCTGCCCTGCTGGCTGCGCAGATGTCCGGGCTCGACGCGTTGATCAGCCACCAAGCGACCGGCAAAGGTTTCACCCAGGAATTCGCGCAGGCCAGCCGGGGTTGGTCAGCGCAGTTGTGGGCCGCTGGGATCGCCGGTCTGCAGGAACGTGGACTGCTCGACGAGCGGGGCGGGCTGACGCCAGCGGGCCAGGCAGCCCGCGAGGACGTCGAGGATCGAACGGACGAAATGGCCCGGGGACCCTACGAGTCCCTGGGCCAGACCGATCTCGCCCGGCTCACCGAACTCGGACTGGGTCTCACCCGACGAGTGCAGGCCGCCGGCGCCTTCCCGGCCAAAGCTTTTGCTGCAACGAACTCACCCAAGAGCTAGCACCGGGCTCAGACGCCGGTTCGCAACCCAACTGCCCTCTTCAGACGCTCAGCGGGGGACTGCCGTCACTGCCGCCGGGTTGCGGGTGCATGAGGGCGACGATGCGCTCCAGGTCTTGGATCGAACCGAACTCCACAACGATCCGGCCCTTGCGCCGCCCGATCTCCACTCGGACCTTGGTGTCGTAGGCATCGGACAGTCGCTCGGCCAGGACCTCGGCACCGGGGGCGGAGATCCGGCCGGTCCGCTTTCCGCGGGGTCGGTCTGGCGTCGCCGCGGTCGTGGCAACGAGTTCCTCCGTGGCGCGCACGGACAGCCCCTCGGCCACGATCCGGGTGGCCAGCGCTTCTTGCGAGCCGCTGTCGTCGAGGCCAAGCAGTGCCCGCGCATGCCCCGCGGACAGGATCCCGGCTGCCACCCGGCGCTGCACCGGCACCGGGAGACGAAGCAGCCGGATCGTGTTGGTGATCTGCGAGCGGCTTCGTCCGAGACGGCCGGCGAGCTCTTCGTGGGTGACACCGAATTCGACCAGTAGTTGGTCGTAGGCGGCAGCTTCTTCCAGCGGGTTGAGCTGCACGCGATGGATGTTCTCGAGCAATGCGTCGCGCAACAGGGCATCGTCAGCGGTGTCCCGGACGATCGCGGTGACCGCTGTCAGGCCGGCCAGCGCCGCGGCGCGCAGGCGGCGCTCACCCATGACCAGCTGGTAGGTACCGCTGGCCAGGTGGCGTACGACGATCGGCTGAAGTAGGC
>JACCUF010000310.1 GCA_013811975.1 Geodermatophilaceae bacterium
CAGCCGGCCGACGTAGTCGACCGTGCAGCGAGCTACGACCAGGCGCACGACACCCGAGGCTAGGCGATGGCGCGGAACTCAGCGGGACAGGGCGGTAACCAGCAACGCGATGATGATGGTGTTGAAAGAAACGTCAGCGCAGAGTGGCCGGCGACGGTGCGGCGCATGCCGTCGGTGATCGCTGGGGTCCACCTTGCGGAACGCGAACACCGTGAGCGCGGCATAGACGAGGCCGAACAGGTTCCAGGACAACAAGCTCCTGGTCAGGATGCCGGGTAGCCGATCGGTGAGCAGGACGATGCCGACGATCAGCACGGTGGACAGGGGTACAGTGATCCCGGCGGCGACCCAGGCCCGCATATTGTCACGGTGATCCAGCGCTTCTCGACCGTCTGCCGATCGGTCACCCCGCTCACGCGATCACTCTTGACGACAGCCTCATTCCGGTACATCCCCGCTACCAGGATCCTGCCACGCGCTACCCAGTACGCGCAGGGTGCAGGAGGGGGACCGTGAGCACGACCGGTTCGAGCGGCGCGGCTACCGTCGCGGGCATGAGCTACGTCGCTGCAGAGGACCGGTACGAGTCGATGACCTACCGCCGGACCGGGCGCAGTGGCCTCAAGCTGCCATTGCTCTCGCTGGGTCTGTGGCACAACTTCGGGGACGAGCAACCGATGGAGATCCAGCGGGCGGTCATCCGGCGGGCCTTTGACCTCGGAATCACCCATTTCGACCTGGCGAACAATTACGGGCCGCCGTACGGCAGCGCCGAGCACAACTTCGGCGCGATGCTGGCCGAAGACCTGAGGCCCTACCGCGATGAGCTCGTCATCTCGACCAAGGCCGGCTGGGACATGTGGCCGGGCCCGTACGGCGACCTGGGTTCGCGCAAGTACCTCACCGCCAGTCTGGATGCGAGCCTGTCCCGGATGGGCTTGGACTACGTCGACATCTTCTACTCCCACCGCTTCGACCCCGAGACTCCGCTCGAGGAGACCATGGGTGCCCTGGATGCGGCGGTACGCGCGGGCAAGGCGCTCTACGTCGGCATCTCGTCCTACTCAGCGGAGCGCACCTCGCAGGCCGTGGCGATCCTGCGCGGCCTCGGGACGCCGCTGCTGATCCATCAGCCTTCGTACTCGATGCTCAACCGCTGGATCGAGGACGATCTGCTCGACGTCCTGGAGACCGAAGGCGTGGGCTGCATCGCGTTCACGACGTTGGCCCAGGGCCTGTTGACCGGAAAGTACCTGGACGGATCGAAACCGCTTGGCTCGAGGGCAGATTCGTTGCTCCCGGAGCACCTCACCGACGACAACCTGGCCCGGATCCGGTCACTGGCCGAGATCGCCGATCGCCGTGGGCAGCGCCTGGCCCAGATGGCCCTGGCCTGGGCGTTGCGCGATCGGCGGGTGACCTCACTGGTCGTCGGGGCGAGTTCGGTGCGCCAGATCGAGAACAGCGTCGGGGCGTTGGACAACCTGGAGTTCAGTTCCGACGAACTTGCCCGGATCGACTCCTTCGCCGTGGACGGCGGCGTCGACCTATGGCGCGGTCCAGCGAGTGCGTAGCTGTCAAGCCCCCGGGGGTCAGGTGACTCAGTCGGGCCAGACCGGATGGCGCTTTTCCAGGAACGAGGCCATGCCCTCACGCGCACCGGGTGTCTGACTTGCCGCGGCCATGACCTCGACGGCGTAGGTGTAGGCGTCGCGCTCAGGCCGATCCAGTTGGGCGTAGAGCGCCTGCTTGCCCAATCCCTTGGACGACCGGCTGCCACGGGTCGCCCGATCCAGCAGTTCCTGGGTCGCCTTCTCCAGATCGGACTCCGGTACTGCGGCGTTGAACAGGCCCCATTCGGTTGCGGTGACCGCGTCGATCACATCACCGGTCAGGGCAATCTCCATGGCGCGCTTGCGACCGACGTTTCGGGCGATGGCGACCATCGGGGTGTGGCAGAACCATCCCCCCTTGCCGCCGGGTGCGGCGATGCCGGCGGTGTCGGCGGCGATCGACAGGTCGCAGGAGGCGGCCAACTGGGCCCCGGCTGCGGTGGCCAGCGCGTGCACCCTGGCGATGACCACCTGCGGAATGGTTTGGATGGTCTGCATCAGCTCGGTGCACAACTGCAAGAGGCCGCGTACATCTGTGTGGTCGTGGTCGTAGACGTCGGCGAAATCGTGACCGGCGGAGAAGACCGGACCGTTCGCGGCAAGGATGACACCGGTCGCATCGCTGTCGCCGATCTCACGAAAAGCGGTCAGCAACTCGCTCAGATGGGTGTGGGAGAGCGCGTTGCGCCGGGCGGGACGGTTCATGGTGACAGTGACGGTGTCGCCATCTCGCTCGACCAGGATGTTCTCGTACTCAGTCATCCGACCTCATCTCGTTGCCGACTGGTAACAATTCGCCGCCAGCCGTCGGCAATTCACTCTATAAGCAGTATGGCTGTCCTGCCGAGCGCGCATCATGCAACCGAAGCGTCCGACCAGACGTAGTGCTGCTGTGACCCTGCTGGAGGTGAACTTGGTCGGGAACCCCCCGCGCCCCGTACTCGACGACCCTGGTGCTGACCCCGGCATCGAAGCTCCCGCAGCGCTGGCCGAGGCCGACGACGGTCGGGGTCGGGACTTCAGCACTTTCTACGCCCAGCACGTAGGCAGCCTCACCGCCCAGATCTATGCCCTGACCGGTAGCTGGCCCGAAGCCCAGGACGCCGTACAGGAGGGTTTCGCTCGCGCCCTGGCGCGCTGGTCGACGGTCTCCGGGCACGCCGATCCGGTCGCCTGGGTTCGTACGGTGTCGCACCGGGTCGCCATCAGTCGATGGCGGCGCGCACGCACGGCCTTGGCCTTCGGCCGTACCCAACGACTGCAGACGACACCGGGACCCAGTGAGGATCACGTGGCACTGGTCGCGGGTCTCAAACAGCTCCCCCAGACCCAACGTGAGGCGCTCGTGCTCTTCTACCTGGCCGACCTGTCGATCGAGACGATCGCCAATCAACTCGGGGTCCCGCCCGGCACTATCAAGGCACGACTGTCGCGGGGGCGGACTGTTTTTTAATAAAAGCTGGAAGTCACTAG
>JACCUF010000363.1 GCA_013811975.1 Geodermatophilaceae bacterium
GTGACGTCGCAGCGAGCTCATGTCAGGGTTAGCGCATGAGCCAGACCGACGACACCACTCCGTACAACACCTACAGCGTCGACGAGGAGACCCAGCTGCAGCCAGAAGACACCCTGGTGGACCGCGGCGTCGACGACGTCCTCGACGAGGGCTACACCGCGCCCGAGACGTGGTCACCCGGCCAGGGCTTCGGTACCACCGCCGAGGAAGAGGAGCACGGTGAGTCGCTCGACCAGCGGTTGGTCCAGGAGCAGCCCGATCCCGGCCTGGAGGAGGTCGAGCAGGCGCAGGACGAGGACGCCGAGAACCCCGCCGGTGTGGAGATCAACGCCGACCTCGAAGGGGAAGGCGAGCTGATCGACGACGAAGTGGGCGATGCCCGGTCCGGGCGACTGGTGGCACCGGATGAGGGGGCCCACTCGGGCGTGGAGGGACAACTGAACGCAGACGACGTGGGGATCGACAGCGGAGCTGCCAGCGCCGAAGAGGCGGCCGTCCACGTCGTACCCGACGACCAGGCCTGACCCGCTCGATCGTCACTCGCGCCGCGCGCTCGTCCGCGCCGGCGTCGCAGTCCACCCGTGTTAGCCGGATTCCACCTGAAGTATCGGGTGGAACGCGAACGAAGCGGGTGCAACGCCGGGTCCTGCCTGGCTCAGGAGCGGGCTTTCGCGGTTTCCCGGTCGTTCGCCTTCTGGATCGCCTCGACCAACTGCTCCTTCGTCATCCGGGACCGACCCCGTACGTCCAGCCGCTTGGCGATGTCCGCGAGGTGCTTCTTGGATGCGTTCGCGTCGACCCCGCCGGCTGTCTCGGCCGAGGAGTTCCGCCCGCCCTCCTCGGCTCGAGCGTCCGATGGCCCCTTCTTGCCACCCTCCTTCGGCTCCCAGTGATCGCCTACCTTCTCGTGGGTGTGCTTGACCGCCGCAAAGGCGACCTGATGCGCCCTACCGGGGTCGCCATATTGTTCCGCGGCGGAGTCATGCGCCTTCGCGAATGTCTGCTGCGCGTGCTTGTTCGAGCGCTGCAGGGTGCTCGGCAGTTCCGCCTGCTTCGCCTTGCCCGTCTTCGTCGTCTTCGGCATGGACCCATCCTTGCGCGGATCTGCCGGTCAATCGAGTCGCCGATCGCTGTGCGAGGCGCTGGGCGGGCATAGAGTCCAGTGGTGAGCTTCGACGTCCCGGCGGAGGCCTACACCCGGTTCATGGGTCAGTACGCCGAGCCGTTGGCTGTGCAGTTCGTGGAGCTGGTCGATGTACGGTCGGGCCAACGCGCTCTCGACGTTGGTTGCGGACCAGGCGCTCTGACTGCCCAACTGGTCCAACGGCTGGGCGAACCCGGCGTTTTCGCCATCGACCCGTCCCCTTCGTTCGTAGCAGCGATCGCGGCACGTTTCCCGGATGTTGACGTGCGGTCCGGTGTGGCCGAACGACTTCCGTTTCCCGACGACAGCTTCGACCTGGCCCTGGCCCAGCTGGTCGTGCACTTCATGACTGACCCAGTGGCCGGGTTAGCAGAGATGGCGCGGGTTACTCGTCCCGGCGGACGAGTCGCCGCCTGCGTCTGGGACCACGCCGGCGACAGCGGACCGCTGTCCACGTTCTGGCAAGCCGTACGCGACGTCGATCCCGGCGCGCACGATGAATCCCAACTCGCCGGCGCCCGAGAGGGTCACCTCGCGAAGCTGTGCGAAGTGGCTGGCTTGGTGCACATCGAGTCCAGCAAGCTGACAGTACGAGTCCGGTTCCCTACGTTCGACGAGTGGTGGGAGCCATACACTTTCGGTGTCGGACCGGCCGGCGCCTACGTCGCCCAACTGGATTCGCCGGGACGCGATGCGCTCCGTACCCGATGCGCGCAGCGACTGCCCTCGACGCCGTTCGAGGTCAGCGCCTCAGCTTGGACCGTGCGGGCTCGCGTTTGACCTGGCCGGCCGGCACGCCGGCGTGACCATCTACAACGAACCCGGCGCGCTGGTCTGGAACGACGCCGCGGTCGATGACCCCGATGCCGCTCAGGCCAAGGCCGGGGGCAAGATCACCATGGCCCCGCAGGACACTGAGTTTGGCCGCTTTGCCGTCCTCGAGGATCCGTGGGGAGCGGCCTTCTCGGTGATGCAGGACCCGGCCTGACCGGGTTCGCTCCGGTCCAACCGCCGCCTCCCGGGATTTGGACCGCTCAACCTCGGGTGAGCATCCCGCGGAGCACCCGTACGGCGACGACGAGCGTGGCCAGATCCTGGGAGTCCCCGCTGCTGATGTCGCCGAGCATGGCAACGGCTTGCCGCTGCGAGGCCGCGGTACGGGTCTTCCAGTCCTGGTACCGGGCTTTGGCGTCGTCACCCTCGGCACCGCACTGCAGAACGTCGCCGGTCAGCTCGGCATGCAGGGCGTTGAAGTCGTCCCGAAGGGTGGCTCGAGACATCGCCTGCCAGCGGCCACCCCGGGGTAGGGCGATGATCCGTTCCAGCATCGCCGACAGCCCCAGTTCCTCGGCCAGGAAGTGGTAGACCTCACCGACGTCACGCAAGCTCTGCCGCTGCTCGGTCGCGACCTTGACGATGTCCAGGGCCGCGATCGCCTTGGGGAAGGTGGCGATCCGGGCGGCCTGCTCGGCCGGCACGCCCGCTGACTCCAGTTCAGCACGGCGGTCCGCGTAGGCCGTCACGTCGCTTCCGCGCATCTGCTCGGGGAGCAGCGCGATGACATCTGCCACGCCCTCGCGGTAGCGCGAGACCTCCTCGCCGATGTCGACCGGCTGGGCGGCGTGCAGCATCAGCCACCGGGTGCAGCGCTCGGCCAGGCGGGTGGCCTCCAGCCGCATGGTTGCCTGGATCGAGGCCGTGACGATGTTGTCCAGTTCCGCGGCCTGAGCCCAGACCCCTGGGACACCGAAGATCGCACAGGATGCCACGTGACCACGGACCAGACCGTCCAGAGCAGCCCCGGACTCCTCCTGGAGCCGGAAGATGCCAGTGACACCGGCAATGTTCACCGTCGAGTTGACCAGCCCGGTCGTGATGATCTCTCGGCGCAGTGGATGGCCGTCCATCTGCTCGCAGTAGCGCTCCCGCAGCAGGCTCGGGAAGTAATCGTAGAGCAGGTGATGCACGGCCGGGTCGTCCGGAAGCGGGGAGTCCACCACCACGTCGGCAAGCTCAATCTTGGTGTAGGCCAACAGGACTGACAGTTCCGGGCTGGTGAGACCGATGCCGTCACGAGTGCGCTCGGACAGGGTGCGGTCGCTGGGCAGAAACTCGATGGCCCGGTTGAGTCTGCCCTCGTGGACGAGGTGCCGAATGTAGCGCTGGGCGACGTCGAGCATCTGCCCGGCGTAGATCGCCTCGTTGGCCAGCGCGGCGTTCTGGTCGTAGTTGTCGGCCAGGACGAGGGCAGCGACCTCGTCGGTCATCTCGGCCAGCAGATTCATCCGTCCGGCGTCGTCGATCAGGCCGTCGTCGCGCACCCGGTTGAGCAGGATCTTGATGTTGACCTCGTGGTCGGAGGTGTCCACGCCGGCCGAGTTGTCGATCGCGTCGGTGTTGATCCGTCCGCCGGCCAACGCGTACTCGATCCGGCCCAGCTGCGTACAACCCAGGTTGCCGCCCTCGCCGATCACCTTGCAGCGCAAGGCCGATCCGTCGACTCGGATCGCATCGTTGGCGCGATCGCCAACGTCGATGTTGTTCTCGGTAGAGGACTTGACGTACGTGCCGATGCCACCGTTCCACAGCAGATCGGCCGGTGCGAGCAGGATCGCCCTCATCAACTCGGCCGGTGTCACCATCATCGAGACCCCGCTCTCGTCCCCGCGTTGCCCCCCTTCCCCGACGCCGCCGACGTCACTTCCGCCGTCCTCGCGCCCGGCCTCTTCGACGTCAGAATCGAAGCCGAGCGCGCTGCGCATCTCTGCCGAGATCGGAATGTTCTTCGCCGTCCGCGGCCACACTCCCCCGCCGGCGCTGATCAGTCCGGTGTCGTAGTCGGCCCAGCTGGAGCCGGGCAGGTCGAACAGCCGTCGCCGCTGGACGTAGGAGGTAGCGGCATCCGGGGTCGGGTCGACAAAGATGTGCCGGTGGTCGAAGGCCGCGACGAGCCGGATGTGCTCGGAGAGCAACATGCCGTTGCCGAACACATCGCCTGACATGTCGCCGACGCCGACAACGGTGAAATCCTTGCTCTGCGTGTCGTGGTCCAACTCACGGAAGTGCCGCTGCACCGACTCCCACGCACCCCTGGCGGTGATCCCCATCGCCTTGTGGTCATAGCCCACCGAGCCTCCGGAGGCGAACGCGTCGCCGAGCCAGAAGCCGTAGGAGATGGCCACCTCGTTGGCGATGTCGGAGAAGGTTGCCGTTCCCTTGTCGGCGGCCACGACGAGGTAGGTGTCGTCGGCGTCGTGGCGTACGACACTGGCCGGGGCCTGGACTTTGCCGTCGACGATGTTGTCGGTAACGTCCAGCAGCGCACCGATGAAGATCCGGTAGCAGGCGACCCCTTCGGCCAGCCAGGCGTCCCGATCCGTCATATCGACCGGCTGGCGTACGACGAAACCGCCCTTGGCTCCGGTCGGCACGATCACGATGTTCTTGACCGTCTGCGCCTTGACCAGACCGAGGATCTCGGTGCGCAGATCCTCGCGCCGATCCGACCAGCGCAAACCTCCGCGGGCGACCGCACCGAAGCGCAGGTGCACACCCTCGACCCGGGGGGAGTAGACCCAGATCTCGCGCGCCGGTTTCGGTTCGGGCAGATCCGGCACCTGGCTCGGGTCGAACTTGAAGGAGATATAGGACTTGTTCGCCCTGCGACCGGAATCGTCGGTTGTGGACTGGTAGTAGTTGGTCCGCTGCGTCGCGTGGATGATCCGGCTCAACGAGGACAGGATGCGGTCCTCGTCGAGGCTGCTGACCTCGCCCAGAGCCTCCACGATCCGC